>NZ_JAAHHC010000078.1:0-20027 GCF_010672265.1 Moorena sp. SIO3A2 | reverse complement strand
CCGTGGCGAATTTAATTCGCCACGGTCAAGCGCACCTAAAATATACATTCTGTTTTGGGCTGACTTTGGACGTAGTTATAAGGGTTTGAGCTTGCCATTAAGCGATGCAGCTTCGGAACAGGGGGTTTCCCCCACTCGCGCTTTGCATCAAGACAATGACTTGAGGGTTAATTTCCGACTGTATCTTCCATGAGCCCATTGGCATCAAAGCCTTATAGAGTAAGCTTTTTGGGGCTCATGTCACCACCTCAGCTACTCACGTCAGTTTAATTATTGACCGGTGAGGTTTTATGCTATAAGATTAGTGGTAGTACTTAAATCAATCTAGGAACTTAAGAGTTATGGCTGATAATGAAATTAAGAGCGCTGTCATTTTACGCAGTGAAGATTCTTTTGGAGGAACACCTGAGCTCTTGTCTGGATCTACAAGTAAGAAGAGCAAGAAAAAGAAGAAGAAGAAGCAGGCAGCAGCTTTAAAGCCTCTTGAGAAGGCTATGTTTAAACAAGCAAAGCGTCTCGACGAGGCGACAACGCTCTATAAGGAGCGCCATGAGAAGTCCAATCGTAAGAAGAAAAATGGTTGGATTAAGGATTTCGGAAAGAACTATTCCAAGAGTATGTCTAAGTTGATGAAATTTTAGTTTGGTTTCTGGTCTATCGTTAACTTCGATGTAATGCGTCAATGTAATCGCTATTATATTGAATCCAAAAAGGATTTGAGTTCTTCAAAAGTTTTTGGAATGTTCATTACATCACTTTGAAGTTTTTTACAAGGGCGGAGCTGGGCACGATCTAACTTTTGATAAAGCTTGCTAAAATTTAGTTAGGAGAACTTCCATGAGTACACTTCAGAAAGAAAACACCATTATCCTAGAAATGGGATCGGCAAAGAAGGATGATATTAAGGATTTGCAATATGGTGAGGGTAAGCTTTTTAAGAGGATTGCTAAAGTCATTGGAGAATTGAAAGAGAGTGGTGAGGTTGCAGAAAATGCTCAACCAGTAATTGTTGTGGTGAAGAAGAAAAGCGAGAAAGATTGGTAAGTTTCTAATCGATCTGAGGAGCAATACGAATTTCTGTCATGGGCTTCGTAGATTTGTTTTTCAGGGGTAAACTGAGTTGCTAACTCAAGTCCGCTTGACTTTAACCCAAGATTGAGTTCCTCCTTTGGCAAAGCTATTGTTATTGATTACTTCAATGAATCTGCATCGGGGGCTTTATGCCCCATCGAACCAGGTTAATTGAAGATAAATAGGAACCTCTAATTATTGTACTGGTCATGTTCAAGTAGACCCGTGAACTACCCCAACTTACTTAAACGAAGTAAGTTGGGGTTTCTAGCTTGGCCGTAGGCCACGCTACGGGAACACGGAAGAATGCCGAAGGTGCGCTTTCCGTTCTCCGTAGGAGACGCGGGGCGCGTTCGGCGAATTAAATTCGCCACGGGTCGCACCTCAACTTAGACGGACGTCCAAGTTTTGGTCTTACTCCTTCTCCACGCTTAGTTGACCTCTCCCGTCCCAGAGGACTCACAGGGGTAGGTTTTTTACATTAGGGTAAAACATGGGGCGACCCAGAGGGAGAGGAAAAGGAAAACAACTTAGGTGCGCTTGACCTTGGCGAATTAAATTCGCCACGGGTCGCACCTGAAGAAGCGATGCAGCGCTGTCTTGGGGGTTTCCCCCACTCGCTATTGCATCAAGACAATGATGATTTTTAACGACAAATTAAGTATATTTTCTTATCCCCCACACCCCACACCCCACACCCCACACCCCACAGCTCACGTCTTTGTTAAAAACCTACCCTTATGAGACACCCCACACCCCACGCCCCACACCCCACACCTGAGGTCTTTGTAAAAAACCTACCCTTATGAGGTGGGGGTCTCCCCCACTCGCTATTGCCGTGGTTTCCCCGGAGACGAAACCTTAGAGAGTGGAGCCTTTAATGTCGGCAGGTTATGCAAAAAAGGGTTAAATATTTTTTAATAAGGCTCCACTCTCTTACGGTAACTTCAAACCACGGGAGCATCCCATTTTGGAAACAATATTACCCAAAGCAACGATATTTCAAGGGTTTCAGCCCCCTAAAAAGAGCTAACGTGCCAAATTGGGATGCTCCCCAAACCACTCGCTATTGCATCAAGACATTGACTGGCATACAATCTTGTCAGTGTCGTAAATCTCGAATCCAAATAAATCCAGGGTAATCCCAGCTATTTTGTATAAATTGTACTTGACAAAATAGACGTTGGCGCAGAGGTTTGCTTTGGCTCAATTCAGACTAGACAATTTCTCCAGAATCAAGGAAATTGGATAGAGATTAAATCAGTCTGTTCACATTCTCAACGGCCCTGATGTCTATTGATTTTAGTACTCCCACCCCATCCCCCCTTTCAACTCAGATGAAACAGCTCAAACATAGCGTGATTAATCAGTTTGAGGCATTGGATGACCCGAGAGTCAAACGGGAACCCAAGCATAAACTTGTAGATCTTGTGACCATCGCCATCTTGGCGGTGCTGTCTGGGGCAGATAATATGGTAGCAATTACCTATGGCAAAGCGAAACAGCAATGGTTAGAGACGTTTTTGGAATTGCCCCATGGTATTCCATCTCACGATACCTTTTCGAGAGTCTTGGCATTGATTGACCCAACTCAGTTGCATGAATGCTTCAATAGTTGGGTGGAGCAGATTACCAACCAGCTAGAGATTAAGCTGATCAATATTGATGGTAAAACGGCTCGGGGTTCCTACGATCGGGAAAAGCAACTCAAAGCCTTACATACGGTGAGTGACTGGGCGAGTGAACATCATCTGGTGTTAGCTCAACAACGGGTGGAGAGCAAATCAAATGAGATCACAGCCATTCCCGTGGTGCTGAACCTACTGGATATTCAAGGTGCAATTATTACCCTAGATGCCATGGGTACCCAGCGCAATATTGCCGCCCAAATCCTTACGGTCGGTGGAGACTATATCCTGGCACTCAAAGGGAATCAAGATTAACTCCACTTGGGAGTGGAGGCTTTCTTTAAGGCGGCACAGACAACCCAGTGGGAGGGCATTGAGTTTAGCTATGACGAGTCTACAGAAGCTGGCCATCATCCCATTGAACATCGGCAAGTCTGGGTAGTGCCCATCACTCAAGTACCCGATTTGCCCCATCGGTCGAAATGGAAGGGCAAGACCTGTGTAGTGATGGTGAAACGATTTGGTCAACTCTGGAACAAAACAACTACAGAGGTCTGTTTTTACATCACTAGCGATAGAGTTGATGCCACCATTTTGGCAAGGGCAATCCGCTCCCATTGGGGGATTGAACATAGCCGACCTTGGGTGGAACGATGTCACATTTAGGGAAGACCACAGCCGTCTTCGTACCGGACATGGACAGGATTATATGGGGCTTTTGCGACGCAAGTCGCTCAATTTACTCAAACGAGAACCGTCAAAGCAAAGTCTTGCCATGAAACGCGCTTCGTGCGGCTATGGACAATGACAATGCTGCTCAAAGTGTTGCTCGGCAACTATGCTAGTTAGAGACCGCTCGACCAGTGCTGGGAGAATTGAACCATAGAGCCAGAGGAAACTACTACGAAGCACGTCCTTACCCTGCCAATAATCATACCTATTGTGCCAACTCTTTATGACGCTTTCATGAGCCGAAGAAGGGATTAAGGTATGATTTAAAACTGTCCTAGGTTTTTGATACCCAGTTGACAAATTTAAATGCGATTACCCTGCAAATAAATCCTATTGCTTGTGCTATTTTGGTGTGGAATTTCCTGAAAATACTAGCTTACTTGAATCAATGTACAGTTGATAAAATTAAGAACCAAAGTTTATCTTCATATTTAACTAAAGAACTTAAAAAACCTTCTTTAGTTATGAATTGATTCTGCTCAGAATCTAATCGATATCTGGTGTCTTTAGGTAAGTCGTGATCTAAAATCATTGGGGGCACAATAACATTGAGAATCAAGGCAATAAAATCCATATTTAGCGTGTAAAAAAATCAAACACACTGTATTATGGATTAGTAAGCATTGATTGATCTCAAGGTTTGGATGTTCGACAAAACCCAAAATCAGGTTGCAGATTGCGTCCCGCTATCAGCAGTCACCACGGGAGCATCCCAATTTGGCACGTTAGCTCTTTTTAGGGGGCTGAAACCCTTGAAATATCGTTGCTTTGGGTAATATTGTTTCCAAAATGGGATGCTCCCGTCACCACTAAGTTTGGTGAAGAAGTCGTTGTGTCCAACGTCTAACCAAGCTACCACTCTAAGCGAACTGAAAACCAGGTTTGCAATACCCCTAAATTAAGGACAGCAAATAGCTGAGTAATCATGTCGTCAGAGAAAAGTAATCAAATTTGAGAAGTTATGAGGTCAAAGTAGTGAGGATCCTCTTAATCTGCACTGAGAAGCTTCCTGTTCCATGTATTCGAGGAGGTGCAATCCAGACTTATATTGACGGAATACTACCTTATCTAAGCAAGTTTCATGACGTTAGTGTTTTTTCTGTCACTGATTCAGATTTGCCCAATCAACATGTGCTGAATGGAGTCAGCTACCAGCGCTTCCCGACAGGTGATATTGAGGCTTACTACCAAGCAGCTGCTAAATTTGCAGCTGAGGAAAGGTTCGATTTAGTCATTCTTTACAATCGCCCTAAATACTTACCCTCTATTGCTGCTGCTAGCCCTAGTAGTCAGTTTATCCTGAGCATGCACAATGAAATGTTTCATGAGGACAAGATTAAACCTGAGGTTGCTAAGAGTTGTCTAGAGAAGGTTAGAGGAGTCATAACAGTCAGCAAATTTATTGCTGATGGAATTGCCGATCTCTTCCCTGAATACCGACATAAACTTCACCCCGTACATGCAGGCGTTGACTTAGAGAAGTTTCAGTCCCGATGGTCACCGGAAGGATCTAGACGTCGCCAAAAATTGCTAAGTTCTCACAGATTGACCGATCGCAAAATCGTTGTCTATGTAGGTCGATTAAGTATTAAGAAAGGACCCCATATCCTGATTTCTGCCCTACCCCAAATTCTAGAACAACACCCATCAACATTTCTTCTTATGGTGGGTAGCAAATGGTACGGCCATAACGAGGAAAATAAATATGTTCGTCAACTGAAAGAACAAGGAAAAACCTATGAAGAATCAATTTACTTTACTGGCTTTATTCCACCTGCAAAAGTCCAGAAGTACTTCCTCATGGGTGACATCTTTGTTTGTGCATCTCAATGGCAAGAACCTTTAGCACGAGTTCATTATGAAGCAATGGCAACAGGTCTTTGTATAGTTACCACAATGCGAGGAGGAAACCCAGAAGTAGTCATCCCAGATATGAACGGTCTCTTGATCAGTGACTATGAGAATCCCGATGCCTTTGCAGGAGCAATTAACTATTTACTGTCCAATAGAGAGTTAGCTGAACAAATGGGTCGATACGGACGCCATCTGGGTGAAAAGTATTATGGTTGGGAGCGGGTTGCTTCAGACATTTTCCGGATTATTTCAGACTGCTGCCTATCCTAATCTTGGATAAGACACAAGATCAGGGGAGAAGGATCGTCTAGTAAGAGCTGATTTGTAAACAAAACCTTAACAAGCCAGTCGGCGAGTCATTAAACGAATCAGCTCCCCGTAAATCATCCCTTCACGCAATGGTTGTGTACAATTCATAATATGCAGCTCAAACGCCGAAATCGATTCAGCAAGCCTTATGTCCGTTCGAGGATCCATCGTTTTGGTAATGTTTCAAATTCCTTTGATGTTCGCTCAATCACCGACCCCCGCACTTGCTCTCCACAAACTTGTTGCACCCCATGAGCAAAATTCGGTAGTGCCTATGCGGAAGTGTGGGAGTGGTAAGATGAATCTTGTCCAAAAATAGTCCTATGAATGATGGAATGCCATCTATGGGGTCATCATAAGACCCATAAACAGGTCAAAACTAGTAAGGGAAGCCAACGGTACTACTGTCGAGTGTGCCAACAAACGTTCACTTCTACTTTTGATACTCTTTACTATCGCCGAAAAATTGAACCCGAAACAATTCACACGGTTCTACAGGCTCATGCAGAGGGAAGTAGTTTGAGAGGAGTCAGTCGGACGACTAATCTCGCCTACAATACGGTAGGAACGCCTGCTGCGAGCAGCTACGGTGATTGGACAAATGATTCATAATGCCCGTGTACAGAAGATTGAAACCTCACAAATCAGCGGTGATGAATTTTGGTCATTTGTCCAAAAAAACAATTTCGCTGTCAGTCCAATGAATTGAAAGAAGGAGACTGTTGGATTGGAATGACTCAAGCATCATCAAGGGGCTTAATTCTGGCAGCTAGAGTAGGTAAACATACTGACCAATTCATCGAAGAATTAATAGTGAATACAGAAGGAAAAACCGATTGTCAACAATGGCGTACTGATGATTGGGGTGGATATAGCGCGAGTTTTACCTCCACAAGTAAGACACATCATCGGTAAAGAGCAGACCCAACAACTAGAGCGAACTAACGGGATTGTCCGACAGCAGACGGGTCTCGGGCATCGGCGACAGAATAAATTTGCCAAGGTCTGGGAGCAGACCTTGGCAACAGTAAGGTTGGTAGTCAGCTATTTCAATTGGATTTGGGTTCATAGTCGCTTTGGCAATACGGCGGCACAAAGGTCTGGGTTAGCGATCGCCCCTTGGAGTTGGAATGACTTGCGCGGCATACCCACACTTTGCTGATGCACTACCGGACGACCATAGTCGTGACTCACAAAGCCTCGGGCGACCAGGGAACCCCCTCAGAGCACACTATTGCTTGGGTGAGCGATCGCATTCTAGATTAGCGATCGCATTCTAGATTAGCGATCGCATTCTAGATTAGCGATCGCATTCTAGATTAGCGATCGCATTCTAGATTAGCGATCGCATTCTGGATTAGCGATCGCATTCTGGATTAGCGATCGCATTCTGGATTAGCGATCGCATTCTGGATTAGCGATCGCATTCTGGATTAGCGATCGCATTCTTGGGAAACCCCAGTTAGTCTAAACTCCAGTTAAAAAGCGATTGACCTTTGGTCACGCTATAGGCATTGCCGACGCTGCTTGAGGTGCGAACGCACTCTTTGTCGAGGCTTCACTAAAAAGCGTACGAAGTCTTTGTCGAGGTTTTATAGCAAGGGAAGTATAGTTTAGGACATAGTCTTTTGGTTGAAAGGGAGCAGGGACTGAGGCCGTAGGCCACGCGGGGCGCGTTCGGAGCAGGGAGCAGAAGATGTCTTAAGCTTTACTTCGACTGCTATAACTAAAAAGCGATTGACCTTTGGTCACGCTTCGCGATCGCACTGTTTGTCGAGGCATCAACTAAAACGCGATTGACCTTAGGTCACGCTATAGGCATTGCCGACGCTGCTTGAGGTGCGATCGCACTCCCCTCCCCCGACACTTCTGTTTCCCTACAGAAGCCCCAGATTCTGATTAGACCTAAAACCAGGAAAGATTTGGGCTAAATTCGAGTCTCCAATCTCCATATGTTCCCTGAGCACAGGCATCAGCACGTCACGAAAATCCGTAGTTACTGCTAAGTCCCGTTTTTCATACAACTGGGATTCAGCCAAACCGGGCCACTCTCCATAGACCTTACCACCGCGAACTCCTCCACCCAAGACCCAGATCACATTCCCGTGTCCATGGTCAGTACCCTTGTTACCATTCTCTGCCAGGGTACGGCCAAATTCTGACATCACCACAATCACAGTATCGGCATAAATCGGTTCTAAGGCTTTGACTAGAGTAGCCAACCCAAGTCCGAGAGGCTTAAGTTTTCGAGCCAGCTGTCCTTGACTACGGCCCTGGTTAACATGGGTATCCCAGCCACCTAAGGCCAAAAATGCCAGTTGGGTCTTAGCATCCCCCACCATCAGCTTGGCTAATTTGCGGCTATCACCAACAAATTTAGAGGAAGGTCGTGCTCCCCGGTTAGCTGCCATCATTTCTTCCTTTAGCTCAGCCAGCAGTATCTTCCGTGCTTCACTTCCTTCCTGATAAGCTAGATTAATCGCATCATTACCACGATAGAGCTGATCAAAAGCAGCATCAATTTGGGGACGGTCTACAGGCAGCTTGTGATTATAATTTCTCCCCATCGGTAAATTAGCCACTGGCATCTGACCGGATAGAATCCGTGGCGTTGTTGTGCCCATATTCACCGCTTGAGTTGGTATTTCCTTGGGAATTGTCCCTAATAGTCGATTCATCCAGCCATCATCTGTACTCTTAATCCCTGGGGTGCCACTTTCCATGTAATCCTGAGCATCGAAATGGGAGCGAGTGGAGTCTGGTGAACCACTGGCGTGAACAAAGGCTAAACTTTTCTGTTTCCAAAGAGGCATCAGATCAGCTAGAGCTGGATGTAAGCCAAAGTAACCATCTAAATCCAAGACTCCCCCTTTTTCCCCGGTGCGAGGAATCGCAATTCTCGGTCGCGCTTGGTAGTAATCAGCGTCTTGGTATGGCACAACTACATTCAGTCCATCTATGCCACCCCGCAGGAAAATAACAATCAGTCGCTTACGGTGATTAGCATTTGCTGTATTTGCTAATCCTCTGGCTACCCAACTCCCCATAGAGATCATTCCCCCAGCAGTTAGGAAGCTAGCTTGTTTTAATAATTTGCGTCTTTTCATTGTTGGTTTTATCTAGCGGTTTTCAATGAGGTGAGGTAGATTTTTTTAGGGAATCGGGAATCGGGAATCGGGAATCGGGAATCGGTAATAAAGAAGAGGGAACAGCGGATCTGGGAACAGCGGATCTGGGAAGAGTTAGGAAAGAGATTCAAGGAATTTTTGGTATTATAATAAATCAGGATTTGGTTTCATGAGCTATTTTTAAATTCTCTAAATAGCTTATATAAAAATTGCAAATTTCAACTTAAACATTGATTTAAAAATTTTCAATAACAAGTCATAATTAATCAGTTTTTTTTAAAAAAAGATAGCGTTTATCAGACTTATTCAGACTTATGAGGTGCAGTCAATTTTCTTACCCCTACTCCCTACTCCCTACTCCCTACTCCCTACTCCCTATTCCCTATTCCCTATTCCCTGTTCCCTATTCCCTATTCCCTGTTCCCTAAGATACTACCGATACATCATTTCTGGACTGCCTAAAATCAAGGCGGCTCGTAGCTTAGCGGGACTACTGTCGATGACTTCTTTGGTTTGGTCAGAAAAGTGATTGGCTAGGGTTTTCCTGAGTTGGACAGCATCTACAGGTTTACGCTTTTCTTTAGGTTGACGCTGCTCGAAATTACCATTGGCTAATGCAGTGGCAAAGCTGACCCGGCGAATCATCCCATCTGGACTGAGCCAAGCCTTCTCAGTGTTTTTGTAACCATTGGGAGTTGGGCAGCCGTAGATGGGCATTCCTAGCTGACGGATAATACCAGAGAGGGTTTTCCATTTGGGCTTTTTACTGCCTGTAGCTCGCACTGCTGAGATGATGTAGTGATAGGGGGATTTAAATTTACTGTTGTAATACTGAGTGTCCCAAAATTCAGGGCTTTGAAATAGGGTTTCTAGAACCTTACGAATATCCCCATCGGTCTTCAAAAAGCGTTGGGCGAGAGTGTCTACTAGCTTTGCTGGTGGCTGATCAGCTACAAAGTACTGGGCTAATTTATAGCTAATGTAATGGGCGGTGGAGGGATGACGAGCCAGAAGGTCTAGGGCTTGCTCTCCTTCTAGGCTGCCACTACCTGGAATCGGTGTACCCAGCAAAACCTTATCACTGTAATCATGGCGCTTAGTTTGGAAATAAAATCCCCTACTGTCACCGTGTTTACCCTCACGGTCAGTAGTCCAGCCAGTCAAGATCCGCGCTAAGGTAATTACATCCTCTTGGGTGTAGCCACCATCTACTCCTAGGGTGTGGAGTTCCATCAGTTCCCGAGCATAGTTTTCATTAAGCCCTTTGTATCGACCACGAGCTCCTGGACTTCCTGGTGCAGTGTTTTGGTGATTGTCTAAATAGAAAAGCATGGCGGGATGGTGAGCTGTAGCACCTAACAAATCCCGAAAACGACCAAGGGCATGGGGTCTAATGGCATCTTGTTCAAAGGAACTAACCCAGATCCGATTCAATCCCTTGCTATCAAAAACATTGAAGTGGTTGAACCAGAAGTCTACCATTACTTCCTGAAGCTGTTGAGGGCTAGCGATCGCTCTGATTAAACGGGCTTCCAATCCCTGCTGCCTAGGTATTTGCGATTGCTTTTGAGCCTGCTTCCGTTCTTGCTGACTCAGCTGCCGTTTCTTTTTACCTTGTGGTGGTGCATAGCCTTTCCATACCTCCACTGGATTCAGTTCCAGGGTTTCTAAATTATTGAGTTGTTTCCTCAGTTGTGGCGGTTCAGGGATAGATTCTGGGGAAAGTTGGGACTTAATATAAGCATCAACCCCCATGGATTTTACCCGTTCGATGTCCCCAGGGCGAGGACCAAAACTAACGCGATTGAGGACATGTAATACTTTCGGGTCAGTAGATAAACTGGCTGCGTGCCAGGGCTTGGGTAGTGCCCATAGGAGGATGACTGCCAAGATTAGCCCTAAGAGCCAGTAGACAGGCTTAAGGTTCAATTTTCCCAGATACATTGGTTTTAGGGAGTAGGGAGTAGGGAGTAGGGGGAAAAGTTTTGTTAGTAGTGGTTTCTGGCACGGGGAGGGGGGAGTAGAAAAAAATCCTGTGTACCTCACTCGTGATGGAAATTGCGGTTGATTAGTTCCTCAACACTGAGGGATCTGGCCACTGGATGATAAGCCACAATTGCCGTTGGCAGTGCCTTTGGTAGACTGGTCTGAATGCAACTGCTGACCTTCATCCTTTTTTTCATACTAATGCGACTAATGCGATCGCGAAGCGTGACCAAAGGTCAATCGCGTTTGGCCGTAGGCCACGCTACGCGAACGCGCAGCGTCGGCAATGCCTATAGCGTGACCAAAGGTCAATCCCATGGTACAGCAGCAGCAAAGTCTGGCAACAATCAAGCCCATCCCATCACTAGGTGTTCAGCCGTTGCGCAGCCCGAAAATACCGGAAGTAGGGTACTTTACCTAACTCTTTTCTCGCTTCAAGCATTAGAATATTAAGAATTGTGTCTAAGTCTTGCTAGAGATTAGTCAAGAACGGATGCAAGACATCAGCAATTCTTAATATTCAAATCCAAAACAGAAACAAAATGGCAAAACATACCAAGGCTTTCATGTCCCGAACCGTAAAAAAGAATGAGCCTACTGGGGTCAAGTATATGACCAAAAACCAGATGGAGTACTATATGGGTGCCAAGCTTATAGAAATTGGGGTTGAGCCGAAATCAGCTATTTATCGATGGTCAGTAGAAAGCAAAGAAAACGATAACGAGGAAGTTTGGACTTACGCTGCCTACTGGGCAGATTCCAAAGAGCAACTGTTGCAAGAGGAGCAGGCATCAAAAGATAACTGAGGTAAGCATTCAGCTGACAGCTGTCAGCTGAATGCTTACGTTTACTTCTAGGACTTTTCCAAATCGATACAGTCATTAGCTAACTGGTCAGCTTCAAGGTTTTGGGTTTTGTTAATCCAGATTAATTCGTAGAAATCAAGTTTATCAAGAAGGGTTTTTGCTCGGGTATGAAAGCTAACCAAATTGTTGTTTTTAACCATATAATCCCCATGGAGCTGGTTAATTACTAGTTCGCAATCTCCATAGATTTTGGCTTGTTTTGCTCCAAGCTTTAGAGTCTTCTGTAGTCCAAGGATTAGTCCCATATACTCAGTTTGGTTTTGGGTAGTAAATCCTACGTATTGAGACACTGGATAAACCTCACCTTGATACTGAATTATAGCACCACAGGCGGACTGATTAGTTCGTCTTTTGCTGACACCATCGAAATGAATAATAGCAAGATTATTCGATTTATCTGTCATGATCTTGTTTAGCTTGTAAGGTGGGCAAAACTAGTTTAGTTATTTTGAGTATTCTAGATAATGGAAGTTTGCCCACGCTACTGTAATTGATATTGTTTTGACAAGCAAATCCCTTACTGAGTCACTGCTACCTCTGTTGTATTCGCCTGCCAAATGTTTATCGTCCGATCAAATCCCCCAGTAGCCAGTAAACGTCCATCCCGACTAAAGGCAACGGATTGTACCCAATCTTGATGTCCAGTCAACCAAGCAATCTGCTTACCAGTGTTCAAATTCCACAACCGAACCCCATCACGACTAGCACTAGCCAGAATTGTGCCATTAACTGGATTAATTGCGATCGCACGAATTTTGCCAGTATGTTTGGCCAAGGTATACTTAAGCTGCCAAGTCTTTGTATCCCAGACCCTAATCTTACCGTCATAACCACTGCTGACTAGGGTTCTACCATTAGGGGTAAAGGCTAGGGCACTAGTGAT
Organism: Moorena sp. SIO3A2; assembly: GCF_010672265.1. NCBI lineage: Bacteria > Bacillati > Cyanobacteriota > Cyanophyceae > Coleofasciculales > Coleofasciculaceae > Moorena > Moorena sp. SIO3A2. The sequence goes on along the minus strand of NZ_JAAHHC010000078.1, from coordinate 7,570 downwards.
ACCTTGATGAGCTCGAATCACGTAAAGCGGTTGTCCTGTGTTCAGATTCCAAATTTTAATCGTGCCATTTTTGAGTCCACTGACCAAGGTTTCGGCCTTGGGATGAAGCGCTAGGGAATAGGTTGGATGATCAAAATTTGCCAGAGTGTAAAGGGGACGTTGGTTTCTGAGGTCCCACACCCGAATACCATCCAATCCCCCAGTCACTAACACCTTACTATCTGAGGTCATAGCTAGGGAAAGCAAATTGCTTCTATGCCCTAGAAAAGTACGGGTATAGTCTCCTGTGTAGTCTTGCTGATTCCATTGCCACAAGTTGACCCCACCATCCTCCCCGACACTAGCCAGAATTGTCCCATCAGCACTAAAAGCCATGTCAGACACTGAGGTTTGGTGTACTCGCAGGCTATCAATTTCACGACCGGTTTTCAGCCACCATAATTTCAGATGGGCATCACTCCTGCTCCCCCCACTGAGTAGCACTCGCCCACTAGGACTAAATGACAGAGCATCCACAGCGGTAGAATGGGCTTGAATAGTACGCACTAATTGAGGAGTTCTCCAAGATTGAGCCTGGGATGAAGCCATTTCCGGTATAGCTGCAACCATTAGCCCCAGTCTTGATTCCCTAGCGTAGGTGGTACTGGTGACCACTGTCATGATCCCGAGCACAGTTCCCAAAATCGCCAACGGTATTTTTTTCATGGTTGTTGTTCGCGTAGCGTGGCCTATTGGCCAAGGTTAGGGCAAATCGTCTTACTTTTCACCGCGTCAGGGGGATGTTCTTGCCAACCGGAGATTATACCCAACAACTCGGACTTTAGTAGTTCCAATGCTTCTATTTGTTCAGTGATTCCCTCAATTTTGAGCAGTAGATGCTGCTTAACTGCTCCACAAGGTAACTCACCAAAGTCATGGATTTTGAGGATGTCTTGAATCTCACTAAGGCTAAGTCCTAGGGATTGGGCACGTTTTATAAAAGCCAGTCGATTCAGCACCTGCCTGGTAAACAGGCGATAGCCAGAAGGGGAGCGGGTTGTGACTGGCGTAAGCAGACCAATCTCTTCGTAATAGCGAATGGTCTTAACGGGTAACCCGCTATGACTAGCTACCTGACCAATTTTGAGCCATTCCTGTGAATTGGTCAAAAGGTCATTGGTAATTGGTAATTGGTAACTTACCACTGATAACTATGCTCTCCCCTTTGTTTCCCCTATTGCCTTAGGGATGAACAGTTTGATCTTAAAACAACTTGACCTATCGAGGTGGTTGACGTCGAGGTTGACCTCGATGTGATTGACCCTTGACAGCACTCAACATCGGTAATGGTGGACGGGAAGAACTGGGGGGAAGATAGCGCTCGACAGGCTGCTCAGCCAGTTCAGTTTGCTGACTTTGGCTTTGCCACCAACGGACTGCCACTGCTATTCCCACCATCATCAGTCCAAAACTGAATAATGACCAGCGTCCGCCTACACCACCAATGACAGCATCCACCGCTCCGATAATCACGATGAAGCCTGAGATTGGCTCTTTACGATAAGCTGACTTCAACACTCGATGCCATAAAGCATTTATCACGGCTTACTACTTACTCTATTTCACAGATTTACTTCTTTTTTAACAGAATAGGCCAGAACTGCCCAACTAGAGCAATAACTTAGTTGGGGGACTTCTATACTGTTACTGAGATATATCTGATATCTATAATTCTTCGATATCCCCAGAGCAACCGGGAAATTCAAGATCAATTTTGCTAATTTTTGAAACGATGGGAGCAGTTATGTTTGAGCTTACAGGAGTAGGCCAGTAGCTAAAGGGATTTTTTCTCTAACCGACTCTTCCACTGACCGACTCTCCGACTAGTTTTAGTGTAAGCTTAACCAGGTTAATAAGTCTTGACCAGTAAAGTATTCAATTGCCAGAGTCAAAATAAAACCAATCATGGCAGCTCTACCATTCAAGCGTTCTGCGTAATCATTAAACCCAAACTTAGGTGACTGGACTTGAGGGACTTTAGAGGGTTGGGGTTGCGTCATAGTGATAAAAGTTGCCAAGCTATAGTAGAGTTACTTAACTTCACTAATTTTAACATTTAGATCACATATAGATACAGCACCAGTAATCCCAAGAGGTAAAAGCATGGAAATAGGTGTTCCCAAAGAAACGAAAGATCAAGAGTTTCGTGTGGGATTAACCCCCAGTAGTGTCAGGGTTTTACAAGAAGCGGGTCATACAGTTTTCGTTGAAACTAATGCTGGCACTGGTGCTGGCTTTACCGATGAGGACTATCAGCGTCAGGGAGCCAAAATTGTCTTAGAGGCTGCTGAGGCTTGGAATCGGGAACTCGTAGTCAAAGTCAAAGAACCCTTAGAGCCAGAGTATCCCTTGCTTCAAAAAGGACAGCTGTTGTTTACTTATCTACACTTAGCCGCTGACCGCCCTTTAACCGAGAAGTTGCTGCAATCGGGGGTGATTGCGATCGCATATGAAACCGTAGAACTCCCAGACCACACCCTACCGCTGCTAACCCCGATGAGCATCATTGCTGGTCGTCTTTCCGTGCAATTTGGAGCCAGATTTCTGGAGCGTCAGCAGGGGGGAAGAGGGGTGCTGTTGGGGGGTATTCCCGGAGTCAGACCAGGTAAGGTGGTAATTCTTGGTGGCGGAGTTGTCGGTACAGAAGCCGCCAAAATAGCTGTGGGGATGGGAGCGAGAGTACAGATTTTTGATATTAATGTTCAACGGTTGAGTTATTTAGAAACCATCTTTGGCTCAAGAGTGGAACTCCTCTACAGCAATTCAGCAGAAATTGAGGCAGCTGTTACTGATGCTGACCTCCTGATTGGGGCAGTGTTAGTCCCTGGTCGTCGCGCCCCCATTTTAGTGCCGCGCTCTCTGGTCAAACAAATGGTTAATGGCTCAGTGATTGTAGATGTTGCTGTGGATCAGGGAGGCTGTATTGAAACATTACAACCCACATCCCATACCAATCCCATTTATATCGAGGAGAGTGTGGTTCACTATGGGGTGCCTAATATGCCTGGAGCTGTTCCCTGCACATCAACTGTGGCTCTAAACAATAGTACTTTCCCCTACGTACTCAGTCTGGCCAATCAGGGGTTGAGCACTCTGGAAAATAATCCCGCTTTAGCCAAGGGCGTTAATGTCCAGAATCACCAGTTGGTTCATCCAGCAGTGCGAGAAGTCTTTCCCGATTTAGCTGATAGCTAAGGTTTTTTTGCTATAGCAATCCTAAATGATTACTATAGCAATTTTCAATTACGTAAGCTACAAATTTTTGAGGTGCGCTTGACCTTGGCGAATTTAATTCTTAATGGTAAGAGCGCACCTAAGCTTTTAGGGAACAGGGAACAGATAACAGATAACAGGGAACAGATAACAGGAAACAGGGAAAAAATCCTGTGTACCTCATTAAGTTAAAAACCCCTATATAGCAATACCTTTAGGAATTGTGAGAATTTTTGTTGTCAAGTTCCCGACTCCCGACTCCCGACTCCCGACTCCCGATTCCCGACTCCCGATTCCCGACTCCCGATTCCCTACTCCCTTTCCTTTAACATTTTATTGCTAAAGTCTTGAGAAAATGTTTTAATAGACGTATGGGTTAGTATCCTCTAGCTAAAGAAAAACTGTTAAATTTTTCTTAAACACTAATTAGCCAGTGTTACTTATTAGGAGTTTTTTAAGGTGATGCGTGATCAGGTGTTGACCTGGTTAGCAGATAATGTACCGTCTTCTCGGCTACAGCATATATTGCGGGTTGAACAGATGTCTGTTGAACTCGCTGAGCTTCATCATCTCAATGCTCAGCAGGCAGCTCAAGCAGGGTTGTTGCACGACCTAGCCAAATGCTTTAAGCCTGAGCGCTTGTTGCAAATGGCTAGAGATAACGGCATAGAAGTCGATCCAGTCTGTGAAGCCGCGCCTCATTTATTGCATGCAGATGTCAGTGCTATTGTTGCCCAAGAGCAATTTGGAGTCAAAGATGAAGCAGTATTGCAAGCGATCGCTCTCCATACCTTAGGGCGTGAGGGTATGACCCCCCTCAGTTGTGTTGTGTTTATTGCTGATACTATTGAGCCAGGTCGTGGTGAGACACCGGATTTACAAGCCTTACGAAATCTCTCTAAGCAAGACCTATACAAAACTGTTTGGTTAGCCTGTGACTACTCTTTAAAATTCCTGCTAGAGAGTCCTCGTCCCATTCACCAACGTATGATATTGACTCGCAACTGGGCTCAACAGATGTCCAGGAAGACAACAGCTAAAAGAGACGGTAAGAAAGATTGTGTAAATACCTAAAGTCCCATGTGCCTAGCTTTAAGGAACGTTTCGTCAACAGCAGTGTGAGTGTCAAATGAAGAAGCAACGAAAAGAAATGAAAAGAATTGTACAGCAAGTGATTAAGCACAAGAAAACTTAATTACTATTAGAACAGATTGTTTTGTAAAGCGAGGAATTAAACGCTTAATGAGAGATCAAAATAATAAGCCCTCCACCTTAGTAACCCCTGATACCGAAAACCAGGATGCTAGCTATGGGTTAGCATTAACCGTTGCTCAAGCAGCAGATGACCGCAAGGGTGCAGATCTGGTGATTCTGTCGGTCTCAGAGGTATCTTACATCACAGATTACTTTGTAATTGTGACCGGGTTTTCTAGGGTACAGGTCAGGGCAATCTCTCAGTGGATTGAACAGCAAGTAGAAGAGGCATGGAACCGTTTACCTGTGCGAACAGCAGGAAAAGCAGAGGGAATCTGGATACTTCAAGATTACGGTGACGTGATTGTCCATATCTTGCTGCCTGAAGAACGCAAGTTCTATAATCTCGAAGCATTCTGGGGCCACGCGGAACAGATTGAGTTTCAGGCATCCTAATTGCAGCACTCACAAAAAAATAATCATGAAATCTCCCGTTTATGTATGTCCTGTTCCAGAAGAGCAGCAACCCATAAATGAATACCAAGAACTAAGGGACTCTTGGTTTTTTAACTGGGTAAGGCTGGAACTACCAAATTATGTGATGAAGCTGGCTTGGGTTTGGGGGTTGAGCTGGCTGATTTCAGGGCCGATAGCAGCAGTGAGTTTTCCACCGCAAAAAGCGATAATCAAGTTTCTGCTCTGTGGCGGGGCAGGAGCAAGTATATTCTTGATTTTAGCCTTGCTGCGGCTATACCTGGGTTGGTTCTATGTACGCGATCGCTTGATCAGAGAAACCATTGTCTACGAGGAGTCAGGCTGGTATGACGGTCAAACCTGGACAAAAACCCCAGAAATTTTGGCTCGCGATCGCTTAATTGTTTCTTATGAACTCCAACCAATTTTGCGACGTTTATACTGGACGTTCGGATTTTTGATTATAGTCGTGATTGGTGGCAATATCATTTGGCGTGTGTTATCAGCCACCTAGCTCGATTGCTCCAACTAAGCTATAGGGTAGCTTTAAGTCTAATCCATGACCAGGGGAAAACGTACTCAAACACGAGCCTTAGAAGTCCGTTTACTACGGGAAGGCATTATCGAATCAGTTCATTCAGCTCAAGCGGTTGTGTGTGATGACCGGGGACGGATGTTATATGTTGCGGGTAACCCAGAAACCTCGACATTTATTCGCTCTGCACTCAAACCTTTCCAAGCCTTAGCGGTCACTACCACAGGTACCCTTGAGCGTTACAATCTCACGGACCGAGACTTGGCTATTATGTGTAGTTCCCATCACGGCACGATGGAGCAGGTCAGGCAAGTCTTTAATATTCTTTGGCGCTGTGATGTTGACCCATCAGCACTACAGTGTCCCATTCCCCCAGGCCAGGAAAGTTCACTCCAGCATTGCTGTTCCGGTAAACATGCTGGAATGTTGGCTGTTTGTCAACAAAGGCAGTGGCTAATCAAGAGCTATTTGGAGTATAATCATCCCGTGCAAATGTTAATCTTAAGCCAAGTAGCGGAGCTGCTACAGATGCCGGAGCAAGAGTTAATTCTCGCTCACGACGACTGTAACGCTCCGACTTATTTTTTACAGCTACGGCAAATGGCATTATTGTACGCTCTGCTCTCTTCTGGTAATAATCTGGCCATGGAGCGTATTGTCCGCGCCATGATCAGTCATCCCCAGATGGTGTCCGGGGATGGGGGATTTGATACAGAACTGATGCGATTATCCGAAGGGGAACTGGTCAGTAAATCGGGAGCACAAGGGGTTCAGTGTATCGGTCGCGTTGGGGAGAATATGGGTCTAGCCATTAAAGTCCTCGATGGTGGCAAATCTGCTAAGTATGCTGCAGCCATTGCCCTACTTAAGCAAATGGCTTGGATTACTCCTTCGGTAGCAGATACCTTGGAGTCGATGTTTATTAATCTCAGTAAATACAAGCGTTTAGAAGTGGTTGGTGAGTTATCTATGCCTTAAGGGGTGAGCTGATCACTCCCGACTCCCTCCATATAAGCATTCAGCGGTCAGCGGTCAGCGGTCAGCGGTCAGCGGTCAGCATTCAGCGGTCAGCGGTCAGCGGTCAGCGGTCAGCGGTCAGCGGTCAGCGGTCAGGTTTAGGCTCGCGCTGATAGCTGATAGCTGATAGCACCTCAAGTAGCGTGGCCAACGGCCTTTAGCTGATAGCTGATGACTGATAGCTGATAACTGATAGCTGATAGCTGATAGCTGATGACTGATAGCTGATGACTGATAGCTGATGACTGATAGCTGATAGCTGATAGCTGATAGCTGATGACTGATAGCTGATAGCTGATAGCTGATAGCTGATAGCTGATAGCTGATAGCTGATAGCTGATGACTGATAGCTGATAGCTGATAGCTGATGACTGATAGCTGATAGCTGATAGCTGATAGCTGATAGCTGATAGCTGATAGCTGATAGAATTAATTTGAGAAATTTCCAATTTCCCCTTGCCACTTTTGGAAATTAGGTGTTATAGTAAAAAAGACGACGCGGGATAGAGCAGCCTGGTAGCTCGTCGGGCTCAACAATCAAGTTAGCTAGACGCTTAATAGCTTGCTTGAGCATGGGCGGCACGAAGATAAATCTCCGTGTGTTTACCTGTCAAATTCGGGGAAGCCTGTAGCGAGGTAATCCCGAGCCAAGCTCCCAAAAGGAGAAGGTGTAGAGACTGGTTAGGCAGGCACCCTAACGTTTAAGGCGAGGGTGAAGGGACAGTCCAGACCACAAACTGGAAGATCCAGGCAACGAAAGTTGTAGTTGGTACGCATAACCCGAAGGTCGGTGGTTCAAATCCGCCTCCCGCCACCAAATAGAATATCATGAAGCCCTGCAAGGTTATGTCTTTGTGGGGTTTTGTGATTTTGGGGAGTGGGGAATCGGGAGTGGGGAATCGGGAATCGGGAATCGGGAAAAGAATGAATAGCAGTAGAGTGGGCAGGATGCCCGCCGGACAATCTATTGTAACGGGCAAGATGCCCATTCCACCAAGATGCCCATTCCACCAAGATGCCCATTCCACCAAGATGCCCATTCCACCAAGATGCCCATTCCACCAAGATGCCCATTCCACCAAGATGCCCATTCCACCA
>NZ_JAAHHC010000077.1:0-23059 GCF_010672265.1 Moorena sp. SIO3A2 | reverse complement strand
AAATACGTTCTCTAATATTTCCATTTTCTTCTATTTTTAAGGCTTTTTGAAGTATTGTTTTTTGCTGTCAGATAATTTTTTGCTGGCATATTTCCTATTATTGGGTTATTTATTAATTTTTATTATACCAATTTAAATGCCGAACAGCTTATTCAACAGTATCAATAGAATGCCCAAATGGGTATTAGATGCTGATATAGCCAAATGCTTTGAAAAAATCAACCATGATGCACTTCTAGAAAAATTAAATACTTACCCATCCATGAGAGGATTAATAAAGTCCTGGTTAAAAGCCGGTGTGATGGATAAGGGAACATTCTCATTTACAAATGAGGGAACTCCGCAAGGGGGTGTAATATCACCACTTTTAGCGAACATAGCCCTCCACGGAATGGAAAAAAGAATCAAACAATTTGCCGAATCCTTAAAGGGAAGTAAAAGAGACAACAAAAAGGCACTAAACTTGATTCGATACGCAGATGACTTTGTCATAATGCACAAAGACCATTACGTGGTAGAAGAATGTCAAGAAGTCATCAATAAATGGCTGAAAGACATGAGTTTGGAATTAAAACCAAGTAAAACAAGGATTACCCACACATACCACGGATTTGATTTCCTAGGATTCAACATTCGTCACTACCAAGTAGGTAAACACCAATCAAAACAAGGTTTTAAAACCATCATCAAACCATCCAAGGAAAAAGTCCTAGAACATCATAAACAGCTTTCCAAGGTCATAGACCAACACAAGGCTGCCCCTCAGGATGCTTTAATAAGACACCTAAAACCCATTATACGTGGATGGTGTAATTACTACAGCTCAGTATGTAGTAAAGAGGTTTATAGCAAACTCGATAGCATGCTCTGGAACAAACTCCAAAGATGGGGTTATAGGAGGCATCACAATAAATCAAAAGCCTGGGTAACCAGCAAATATTGGGGAACCATTGGTGAGGATAACTGGATATTCATGACAAATAAGGAGAATTACCTCCCAAAACATGCCAAAACAGGAATCATCAGGCATAAAAAAGTCAAAGAAGCCAGAAGCCCCTATGATGGAGACCTAATTTACTGGAATAACAGAATGAGCAAACATCCTGAAAGGACCAGTCAAAAGGGAAGACTTTTGAAACGGCAAAAAGGGAAATGCGCTCATTGTGGTCTCACTTTCCGGGATGGAGATTTATTGGAAAAACACCATATAGTACCACGCGCTCTAGGTGGAAGTGACCTAGATAAAAATCTAGAATTACTACACCTACATTGTCACGACAAAAAACACGGAACAAAAATCAATTCCTCAGAATTAGATAAAAATCCGTTCTAGAGGTACCAATGACAAGGGTTCCTATGATGAGGAGCCGTATGAAGGGAAACTTACACGTACGGTTCTGGAGACGAGTCAGTGGGGTGACTCACTGACTTAGTTTAATAAACCAAACGTGTAAGACGTATCGGTGCTTTTGTATTTACATCCAGCATTTTATCGAGTAGTTCCTCATTATCATCTTCAATATCCACGGAATGAAAAATGCCAGCATTATTAATTAGGCCATCTATCCTATGAAAGACATCGAGTGTTTTTTTAATCCATTCATGTTCTGTATTTGGATCAGCTGAATTATAAGAAACCAATAACACCTTATCCTTTGGCAGTTCTAGAATATCTTTGGTTACCCGATCTAAGTCTCTGACGCCAAGGCTGAGAAAAAAGCCATATTCATAGAGTTTGAGTCCAATTGCTTTGCCTATGCCGCGATTAGCACCTGAAATCATCACAACTTTTGCCATGGTCTTTTTATAAAAGCTTTGCCTGCTTATTCATAACAGCTTTTAAACATCTTTGCCGATAATCAGCATAATAATGGTCAGTATAGCCTTCTTGCAATTTGGTGAGAACCCATAGTAATTCCCTGAGCAGGATGGCATCTTGGTGAATGGCGAGTTTATCTCTATTCAGAGATATTTTTGAGTATGCTTGAAGAAACAGCTCAGTTTGCTGGTTATCGAGATGGTGGAAATGGATAAATGCAGCAAGATCAGAATAAAGATCATTCATTCCCGCCATTTCCCAGTCCATAAATATAGTTTTTTGACCTTTCAAAAAATTTCCGTAGTGAAGATCGTTATGGCAAAACTTGATGTCACTCGATTGATGGTACACATCTAATTTATTTCGTATTGTTTCAAAAAAATCTTTAATTTTTATTGTATCATTAGCATTATATTTTTTTAATGAATGCCAGTATCTATCAAGTAAATCTTGAATATGATAGGTATGACTAATCGGGGAAAGTTCATGAATTTTACGGATAGATTCCCCAAAACTCTTCAGTGCTGCTGCAGTTCTGATTTCTTGAAAAGTCCAGACTGGCGCATCAATAAATTCAGTAATTATTGAGTGGTTTTTGGGGTCAAATGCGATCGGCTTCACTCCAAGATCTGCACGATATGCTTTTTTGATAATTGCATATTCTACTTGTCTGTTAATTTGCTGCACTTCTGATGTATGACAAACTTTGATAACAAAAACTCCACTATCTGTATAAACTTTAAAATTTTGGTTATTTTTACCTTCGGTTAATTTTTCAAGCCTGCTAATAGCTACCTTTTTTAGGGAAGGGAGATTTGAAAATACCTGCTCTACAACAATCCGATCGGATTTGTAAAATTCAAAGGGCTGAACACCTGATTCTGCGAAGGTCAGGGTTTCAGAAATTATTTCCGACTGCTGTAGTTGATTCATGAGGATTCCCTTGCCTATTTCTAATTGTTGACTTTTAAAGCTGAGCTATGGTGACTGCTAATGCTGACGGGGTGACAAACAGCGTTAAAAATCTTACTGGGTGTGGGGTGTGGGGTTTTGGGTGTAGGGAAACATCAGGAGCTGGCCAGTTTGGTAGCGATGCAGCTTCGGAACAGGGGAGCCAGTGAGGCCAAAGGGGGTTCCCCCCATGAGCAACTGGCGTGGTTTCCCCCACTCGCGCTTTGCATCAAGAAGAGACGGTTGAATCAGGTTTCAGACCGTTCGCGCAGCGTGGCCTAAAGGCCAAGGAAATTGCTGGGGTTACTCCAAATTCCCTGTCTTGATGCAGTCGCTCATGGGGGAAACCCCCAAGACCGCGCTGCATCGCTTCTATTTTCCCCACACCCCACACCCTTGCACCCTACACCCTGTCTAGTTTTTAGCCTTGTTGTCACCCCCTCAGGTCTGCAGACTCTAGCTGACATAACTCCAGTTGTGGGAGTCTGGTAGGTACCCAGGGTGGTAAGCTCATCTCAATTTGGTATAGATTGTAACTTAAAAAAATCTAATTAAAGCAATTTTTCTTCAAATTGGAAAAAATTTAGGTGCGACCCAAGGCCGTGAGCAATCCCTCACGGCCTTGGAGGCGCGCACCTAGTATTTTGAGCAAGAAAGAATAAACCGTTGCGAACGCGCCCCGCGTCGGCGAAGCCGAATTGCCATTAGGATTTTTCAGATTTCTCAAATCACATTCTCAATAATTCCGAGATTATTGAGAATGTAGGGGGCTTATTGACATTGACGCAGCAGATTTCAGGTTTGTGACACTATATAGCAGTCGAAGTAAAGCTTAAGACATATTTCTGCTCCGAACGCGCCCCGCGTGGCCTACGGCCTTAGTCCCTACTCCCTGCTCCCTTTCAACCAAAATACTCTGTCCTAAACTATACTTCGGTTGCTATAAAAGTTCTTTGATAGCGTTTCTCATAGCTATTAGGTGCGACCCGTGGCGAATTAAATTCTTAATGGGTCAAGCGCACCTAACAAAGATTTCAAAATTAATAAGCAAAAATACTTATCGTATGAATTTCATATCCAGTAGGCATTTCAAAATAAGATGCGTTTACCCTGGTAAATGTGCCCAATGCCTTGACATATCCCCAAAAGTTAGAGTAGACCATCAATAATATGTGCTTATAGTTTAAACCGGATTGGATATTACTCAACCTGGGGCATCCTATGGAAATTTCCTTAATTAAACAAGGGCAATTAAATGCCCAGAACTGGTCTGGCACTGATATAACACCAGACGTGTCAGTGGTGGTACCAATCTACAATGAGGTGGAGAGTTTGCCCCACCTGATTCATGCGATCGCATCCACCTTAACCGATACTAAGCTCACCTATGAGCTTATTTGTGTCGATGATGGGTCCACAGATGGTTCAACCCAACTGCTCAAGGAACAAGTCCTCTCCCGCCCTGATTTGCGAGGGGTAATTTTGCGTCGCAACTATGGTCAAACTGCTGCGATGGCAGCTGGGTTTAATTATGCTCGGGGTCGTGCCATTGTTACCTTAGATGGTGACCTACAAAATGATCCAGCCGACATTCCCATGCTGCTTGCCAAACTTGAGGAAGGATATGACTTGGTTAGTGGCTGGCGTAAAAAACGGCAGGATGCGGCTGTGACTCGTTTACTGCCATCCAAAATTGCCAACTGGCTGATTGGACGCACCACTGGGGTTAAACTCCATGACTATGGCTGTTCTCTGAAAGCTTATCGCTCGGAATTGGTAGCAGACATGAACCTGTACGGTGAGTTACATCGGTTTTTACCAGCCTTGGCATTTATTGAGGGGGCAAGAATTACCGAGTTACCCGTGCGTCACCATGCTCGTCGCTATGGTAGTAGTAAGTATGGTCTGGGGCGAACGTTCCGGGTGCTAATGGATTTGTTGACCATCTTCTTTATGAAGAAATTCCTCACCCGACCCATGCATGTATTTGGATTACTAGGTCTGAGTTCCCTAGGCACGGGCATAATCATTGGGACTTATCTGACCATTCTCAAGCTAGGTCTTAATGAAGATATCGGGGATCGGCCTTTACTAATCTTGGCAGTACTCTTGATCTCGACTGGTGTACAACTGTTTAGTCTTGGTCTACTAGGAGAACTACTGATGCGTACTTACCACGAATCTCAGGGAAGACCGATTTATCGGGTCAGAGAAGTGGTGTCCTTTAATGTTGAACAACCTTAGTGATAAGTAGGTGAGCTTAATTATCCGTAAAATAGCGATTGAGATTCAAAATGCTGAAAACCCCTTTAATAAAGGGTTTCAGCTTTATTTTCGTATTTTGAGTTTTAACGTTTATTTATGCCCACCTACTTATCAATTGGAAATCAAGTTGGTTAGTGGCTAACCAAAGTATCATCGTAAGCATTCAGCATTCAGCCCTTAGCTGACAGCTAAGGGCTGAATGCTGACCTCAAATTTAAATGCATATTAGCTTAGCCGCTAACCAAGGCGATTTCTTGAAGATTGGGAATTTGTAAAGATTATATGAAGTTTATCATCAAGATTTCATTAAGCTCCAGATTACTAGTTGATTTGGAGAATTTATTTAGGTTCTAATTAAGATAGATTTTTTTTAGATAAAAAATCCCTTCAAACCAGTTCTGCATAACACTTAGTTGGGCAGTATGGTTCATCCTCATGTCAGAAATTAGGAGCAGTTTTAGTTTATATTTAAAGCATTATTTAATCCATTTGTATCGGTGTTTACCATTGAGTCATACATTCTTGCTAAGTCAGGGGTTTTAGTCATAGCTGAAATTAACCACTGGTTATTGTTAAATTATATTAAGCTCTACCGGAAACTTACTGAGCAATAGTGGAGTTTCAATCAAGCTGGCTTGGAAATGGGGCGCTCTTGATTAGAGTGCTTTAAATATAGGGGGAGATAAACGTGTATTTAACGAGCAAAACTGATCGGCTTACTGATCGGCTTGAGGTCAAAAGCAGCAGGGATGAATTGACTGTCTGGGAGAATCAACCAGTCTCCTATGATGAACGAAATGTCAGTAGGATGAACATTCTATTACTCGCTCCTCATCCGTTTTATCAGAATCGTGGCACACCCATCGCAGTCAACCTGGTTTTGAAGGTGCTTTCTGAACGGGGAGACCAAGTTGATGTCGTGACTTATCCTGAAGGGCGTGACATCAAGTATGAAAATATCAAGGTATACCGAACCCCTAAGCTACCCTGGGTTCGCAATATACGACCAGGCTTCTCCTGGAAAAAAATCGTCTGTGATTTTTTCATGTTGCTTGCTGTAATTCGCCTAGTGACTAAGAAACGCTACGATTTGGTTCATGCTGGAGAGGAATCAGTCTTTATCGGTTTAGGGCTCAAAATCCTGTGTAAGATTCCCTATATCTATGACATGGATTCATCTCTAGCCCAACAAATGATTGAAAAGTATCCTTTGCTACAGATTTTTTCGTCACTATTCAACTTTTTTGAAGGACTGGCTGTGAAGAATGCCAAAGTTGTGGTTTCAGTTTGCGATGCTTTGGCAGCAGATATTCAAAAGTACAAGCCCAGAAAAACTGTAGTTATTCCAGATATATCGTTGCTTAACTCTAATCTTTAACAAATTAATAAAAAGTCTTTAAAGTTAGACTAAATATTTAAAACCTCCATACTTTATAATTTGAGTTAAATAAATTTATAATTATTGTTAATAATGAACAGAACATATTGTTTTGATGTCCTAAGAATACGTTTTATTTTGTAAGGAAAGATAATTCTAGTAAAAATGTGCAGGTTTGTGTTAAATTTTGCTTAAAGATTCAACAGTTTCAAGATTCAACTTCAAGATTCAACTTCAAGATTCAACTTCAAGATTCAACATTGGTGTAACTATGTATAGTACTATTTATAGTAATCTCAGACGTGAGCTAGGAATCCATAATGTCCTCCTGATGTATGTGGGCAATCTGGAGACTTATCAGGGGATTGACCTACTTCTAGACAGCTTCGCGTTGACCCTTGAGCAGACTGATCAGGCTAACTTAGTCATTATCGGTGGAGAAGCGGACGACATTCGGAAATACACGAATAAGGCTCACTGTCTTGGGATGGAAAAACATGTCCATTTTTTAGGACCGAAACCAGTTGAGCATCTGGCTATCTATTTGGAGCAGGCTGATATTTTAGTCTCTCCGAGAATTTTGGGTAAAAATACCCCGATGAAACTCTACTCCTATCTCGATAGTGGAAAAGTATTGTTAGCAACAGATTTACCAACCCATACCCAGTTGCTAGACAATCAGGTTGCTCTGCTGAGGAGGCCAGATGCCAAAGCTTTCGCGAAGGGAATGCTTGCTCTGATCGCTGATGAAACCCTACGACTGAGGCTGGGCAGTGCTGGCAAGAAATTGATTGAGAAAAGGCATACTTATGCAGCTTTTCGGGAAAAATTAAACAGTCTTTATGATTGGCTACATCACGAGTTAGTAGAGCATATAGCCTAAGCAGACAACTAATGAAAAGGAACCTAGTAGAGTTAGCCAGAAACTCTTACGATCTATTAGTCATCGGTGGTGGGATCTATGGAGCTTGCGTAGCTTGGGAAGCAAGCCTCAGGGGATTGTCAGTTGCCTTGGTGGAAAAAGCTGATTTCGGTGGCGCTACCTCTGCTAACAGCTTGAAGACCATCCACGGGGGATTACGGTATCTCCAGCATGCTGACCTGAAACGGATGCGTGAATCGATTCATGAACGCACCAGTTTAATGCGGATTGCGCCTCACTTAGTTCATCCATTACCAGTGTTGATTCCCACCTACGGCCATGGGATGAAGGGAAAAGAAGTGCTATCTGTGGCACTTACTATCAATGACCTAATCAGTTGCGATCGCAATCGCCAACTCGATCCCCAAAAACACATATCCAATGGTCGGGTCATCTCTAAGCAAGAGTGTCAGCAGCTGCTTCCAGGAATTCCCCACCAGGGGCTAACTGGAGCAGCAGTCTTTTATGATGCTCAGGTCTACAACTCTGAACGGTTGACCCTATCTTTTCTGCGCTCAGCTGAGCAAGCTGGGGCAGTGGTGGCTAACTACGTAGAAGTGACTGGATTTCTGCAAGCTGGAAATCGGGTCACTGGTATTCAGGGGCAAGATGTGTTAAGTGGGAATCAATTCGACATCCGCGCCAAGACTGTGGTCAACACCAGCGGACCATGGACAAATCGGGTATTGAGTTTACTGAAACAACCCCAGCAGCAACCCCAGCAGCAACCCAGAGTTCCCCTTGCCAAAGCCATGAACCTGGTGATTCGCCGTCCCCTCTGCCAAACCTATGCTGTGGGTATTTCCACGCCATACTCCTATCGTGACTCCGATGCCATAGTTAACAAGGGGTCTCGCTTACTATTTATTGCGCCCTGGCGTGGTAAATCCCTGGTAGGTACATCCTATGCTGTTTGGGATCAAGACCCGGATAACTTAAACATTACCCAACAGGATATTCAAGACCTGCTCGATGACATCAACCAAGCATGGCCATCGGTTAAACTCAACCAAGCAGATGTAGCTTTCATCCATGGTGGCTTGCTTCCTAGAACTGGCATTACTGAGACAGGATTGCCACAACTGGCTAAACACTATCAACTCTTCGATCATGCCAAAGAAGAATTGCCAGGATTGATCTCAGTGGTTGGGGTGAAATATACCACTGCCAGAGATGTGGCTGAGAAAGTGGTTGACCAGGTATTTCGGTCATGGGGCCAAAAGCCTCCCAACTCCCTGTCATCAGTTACACCAATTTACGGTGGACACATCGAACAATTTGAAGTGTTTTTGCAGACGGAAATCCTTAAGCAACCCTATGGACTGGGGCAGGAGGTAATGCGCCGCCTCGTGTATAACTACGGTAGTGCCTATCAAGATGTACTGCTATATTTGGAGCGAGTATCAGATCACTCCTGTAAACCTACTGATGATTTGGCTGTACTCAAAGCTGAAGTCTTGCATGGGGTTGTTGAGGAAATGGCTCAAACATTAGGTGATGTGGTGTTCCGGCGGACAGAACTGGGTAGTGCTGGTCATCCCGGAAATGAGGCTCTCAGAATCTGTGCTGAGGTGATGGGTGCGGAATTAGGATGGAGTCGGTCACAAATAGAGCTAGAGTTAGACAAGGTTAATCACATTTTTAATATGGGAGGTGCATTAACTCAGGACAAAAGTATTGGAATTGAAACCCTTAACGGTCCAGTGAGTTTAGCCCAGAAGATCCTTTGAGGTTGTGGTGCAAGATTTTAGCTGAATGCGATTGAAGCAGCAGCAGTTTATGGAAATCAGGGAGATTCTAACAAAAATCCATGGTAGCTACCGCTCAAAAGCATCAATTAATCCTGATTGATGGTCACGTTCACCTTCATGACTGTTTTGATATCGATCAACTGCTGACCTCAGCTTGGGAAAATTTCCAGCGATTTTCTGGTCAGGCAGGTGATAGAGAAAATTTTCAGGCTGTATTATTGTTGACAGAAATAGAGCATCAAAAATGGTATAAAAAGTTAGCTGATTTAGCTCAAAACAATAATCAGTCTAGGGTAAGCCAGGGAAAACCTTGGATGTTCCACCGTACCCAGGAAGATTTATCCTTATATACCTGTAACGCCTTAGGGCAAGGAATGTTCTTAATTGCTGGTCGCCAAATTGTGACAGCGGAAAACCTGGAAGTATTAGCGTTGATCACTGACCAAAACCTTGAAGATGGTTTACCCTTAGACGTAACGATTAAAGAAATCCTTGCCGCTGGGGCAATCCCTATACTGCCCTGGGGAGTTGGTAAATGGATCGGACATCGGGGAAAACTGTTACATAAGCTCTTGGAAGACAAGAATTTTCCCAAGCTTTTTCTAGGAGACAATGGTGGACGTCCTGTATTCTGGTCACGACCAGTTTTGTTCAAACAAGCAGAGAAAAAAGGATGGCGGATATTACCAGGAAGCGATCCACTTCCTTTGGCTTCTGAATCTTGTCGTCCTGGAAGTTTTGGATTTACTATCCAGGGTTCCTTGAGTAATGAAGAACCAGGAAAAGATATCAAGGAAATGCTACTCAATCCCCTGACACCTATTCAGGCCTATGGTTCTCTAGAAAACCCCTGGCGATTTATTCGTAACCAATTAGCAATTCAGTCTAAAAAAAATAGCAATTAAAACTAAACAAATGACTAAAGGAATTTAACAGTGGTGTCTACAGGTGATTTTACCGAAACAGCCGATATCGAAACATCTTCTGAGGATTATGCCTCCCGTTTTGCCGGGGAAATTGGGGCTTGGCTACTGAAAGTCCAGGAAGACGCAACCTTGAAAATGCTAACTCCTTATCCTAAAGCCACCATCCTTGATGTGGGAGGAGGACATGGTCAACTCACAGGGGCTCTGATTCAAAATGGTTATCAACTCACTGTGCTTGGTAGTGCGGATGTCTGTAAGGGGAGGATTCAGAATTTTCTTGATGCTAATCTTTGTTCCTTCAAGGTGGGCAATGTTTTGGATCTCCCTTACCCAGACGGAGCGTTTGATGTTGTGATCAGCTATCGATTCTTGGCTCATGTGACTCAATGGCAGTCTTTTTTAACAGAACTAAATCGAGTAGCAAAGCAAGCAGTAATCCTAGACTATCCTACAGTCAGGAGCGTAAATGCTATTGCCCCCTATCTATTTAAGTTCAAGAAAGGATTGGAAGGAAATACACGAGAGTTTATCTGTTATAAAGAACATGAGCTTCTAGAATTTTTTCAATCTATTGGTCTGAGCAAAGCTGAGCGCTATCCCCAATTCTTTGTGCCTATGGTACTCCATCGCACTTTAAAATCTCCTAGCTTCTCTTCATTTATGGAGAAGTTAGCTCGACTCTCAGGCTTGACTAATTTGTTTGGTTCACCCGTAATTTTAAAGCTTACCAAGACTTAAGCCAGATGCCGATTAAAATTAATTGTATAAACTTGCTTGGTTAAATTCCAATATTTTTTAGGTTAGCTAAGACAGTAGAATATGGAAGATACTCAATTCAAACTCCCAACTGGCAGTCGCGTCTTAGTGACTGGAGCTACAGGGTTTACAGGTTCAGTTCTTGTACGTAAATTAGTCGCACAAGGTTTAGATATCGTCGCTATTGCACGTCCTAGTTCTAAAATTGAGCCTTTTAAAGACATTAAAATTGAATGGATTAGAGGGGATGTTTTTGATGAAGAGTTAATCAAGAAAGCCATCAAAGGAGTTAACTATATCTTTCATATTGTAACTCCTTTTCGAGAAGCAAAATCTGCTGACAATGTCTACTACAATGTCCACGTTGTAAGCACACAATTGCTAGCAAAGTACGCTTTAGAAGAGCCAGAATTTCAGCGTTTTGTTCACGTTTCAACAATTGGTGTTCATGGTCATGTCGAAAATCCTCCTGGTGATGAAAATTGTCCAATGCATCCTGGAGATATATATCAAGAAACCAAACTAGAAGGAGAACTGTGGATCAGAGATTTTGCTAAAAAGGAAGGCTTACCAGTCACTGTGGTACGACCATCAGGAATCTACGGTCCTGGGGAGAAACGGTTTTTGAAAATTTTCAAAATGGTTGGCCGTAAGTGGATACCAATAATTGGCAATGGAAGTAACTTACTGCACTTAATTCATGTTGATGATTTGACCAATTTTTTTATACTATCAGCCACCCATCCTCAAGCAGTGGGAGAAGTTTTTATTTGTGGCAGTAAGGAGGCGATAACCTTTCAAAAAATGGTCTCTATTATTAGTGAATACTATGGAATTTCCTTTAAATTCATTAGTTTGCCAGCTGCGCCACTGTTTGCCTTAGGTGATTTTTTGGAATTCATCTGTCGTCCCCTGGGCATAGAACCACCTATTTATCGAAGACGGCTAGCGTTTTATACAAAAGACCGCTCATTTAACACAGCAAAGATGATAAATTTACTGGGGTTTGTGCCTGTCCATTCCGATGAAGAAGGGTTAAAGGAATTAGCCCAATGGTATCTTGACCAAGGATGGATATCTATTAAAAATCCTAAATTAGTTTCCGAACAAAAGTTAACCTAGTTGAGAATAGCATTGATTATGATAGCCAATAAAGAAAAAAAATTGATATCCAAAGTTTCTTTAACAGAGCAACTCAATAAAAAAGATTCTTCTTTATTGAAGAGTTATCAAGCAAAGGTTATAGGAAATAATAAGTTATTATCTTTAGTTCAATATGAATTAGCTACTTTTTTATTTGGTAATCTGGCTGGTGGAGCTGGATATCTATTGAGAAAAAATTTTTTTTCTCCCCTTTTCAAGGCTGTAGGTTCTGGAGTTATTTTGGGGAAGGGAATTGTTTTACGTCATCCTGGAAATATTACTCTTGAAAACCGCATCGCTATCGACGATTATGCTCTCCTGGATGCTAGCGGTGCTGGAGAGGATGGAATAACTATAAAAGACGATGTTATTGTTTCCAGGAATTGTGTGATTCAGGGAAAAACTGGTCCTGTAGTTATTGGTAAAAAAACTGATATTGGATGTAATGCTATTATCTCCTCAGGTGCTGGCATTTTTATTGGCAGTTCTGTCTTAATTGCTGGTAACTGTTACATTGGGGGTGGTCGGTATCTATCAGATCGTTTGGATATTCCCATGATGGAACAGGGAGTTTATTCTAAAGGACCAGTGGTGATTGGTGATGATGTTTGGTTGGGTGCCGGAGCAATTGTTCTCGATGGAGTTCGGATTGGCAAAGGGTGTATTGTTGGTGCAGGTGCTGTAGTTACCAAAAACCTTCCTGATTATGCTGTTGCGATTGGGGTTCCAGCTAGGGTAATTCGAATGCGTCAGCAAATCCAAGTCTAAACGTCAATATTTGTACCATATCTTGGTCTTGTATATAATTCCTTTATTTTAGCAGGTTTAATAAGCTTCCTCGATAAAAATTATGAGTAATTTAAGAGAAGTTAAGTAGATGAATCAAACCAAAAATTTGAGTCTAGCACCGACTTCCCAATCTAAATCAGACCTAGGTATTTCAGAGTCCCCAATCTTCATCTTTGGATGTCCTCGTTCTGGAACTTCCCTTCTGAGTCGGATTATTGGCTGCCATCCACGAATTGCTATACCATTCGAGTCTCACCTCTATAATACGTTTTATCCCTGGCTGAAGTACTACGGTAACCTACAGCTGATTCAAAACCGTGAGCGTCTGGTAGACGATATCCTGACAACCGAGGTCATGAGAGACTGGTCTCCCCCTCCCAATCGTGAGCACACCCTTGAAGCTATCTATAGATTTGACTTTCACGGCATAGTTGATGGCATCATGGGTGCCTGGACTAATGCCCAAGGTAAACAACGCTGGGGAGAAAAGACGCCTGCCCATATTTTCTACTGGCGCGAAATTTTCAATGCTTTTCCCAATTTGCAAGTGCTTCATATAGTGCGAGATGGCCGCGATGTGGCTCTATCCTGGAAGGGTTCTCGCTTTGGTCCAAAGCACATCTACCCACTTGCTCAAAAATGGCGAGAGTATCTTGAAACTGTGGAAGAGTTGAGAACGGCTCTCAATGATGACTCTTTTTTAGAAGTCCGATACGAAGAATTATTGTTGGAACCTGAAGGTATAGTTCGAAAGATTTGCACCTTTCTTAAGGAGGAATTTGCCCCTGAAATGTTGGAATTCCATAAGGTTGGTGCATCCTATCCAACTGACCAGAAAAACCAGAAAAATCTTTCTAGACCTCCTCTGACCAGTAACGCTGGCAAATGGCGCAGTGAAATGACAGAGCGTGAACTTCGTATCTTTGAAGCTGTAGCAGGAGGAACACTTGAGCGCTATGGGTACGAGAGGCAGTGGCATCAACCTCAAATTTCGGGTCTAGAGGTGATGCAATTTCGGTTCCTTGAACATCCACCACGGAAAATACTGGCAATGCTTAAAAACACTAAAGGTCATATCGACGGCATCCGGAGACTCAAGATCTATTGTCGCCTCAGATTGGGAATTTAGCAACTGATAGAAACAGTGGAGGAGATATCTAGTGGCACCAATTAATGCCACCTTCAACAAATTTGTCAAAGGAGCTGGTTTATCCTTCCTTGGTCAAGTCATAAGTACTGCTTTCAAGTATGTAACTCAAGTAGTGCTTGCTTGGCTTCTGGGTGCAGAAGTCTTCGGACTTTACACCTTGGCAATGATCATCTACCAACTCGGAGAACTATTTTCTAGGATGGGGCTTGAAACTGGAGCTATACGCTATGTCTCAATCCATCATGGTACAGATGATAATGGTCGGCTCAAAGGAGTTTTACTACAGGGGATTGGACTACCTTTCCTCAGCGGTATAGTATTTGGAATCGGTCTATTTTTGGGATCTGACCTTATTGCCCAGGGGATTTTTGGTCAACCAGACCTTGCTCTTGCACTGCGGGTGTTCGCGATCGCTCTCCCTTTCGGGGCTAGTATGACAGTAGGAGCATTTGCTACTACAGGATTTCAGATAACAGCATACAAAGTTTATGTTTGGGAGCTTCTGCTACCATTAATTAACTTAATATTAGCTGTAGTACTATGTAAAGTTGGCTGGGGACTGTGGGGGGCAGCGATTGCTTGGCTACTTGCTGTAATCGTGTCTTTAGCTTTCACCGTCCATTTTATTCGAGGTATCTTTCCTGCCCTATTGAGCAGAAATATCACCCCTGTCTTCGAAACCAGGCAACTACTTGCCTTTTCCCTCCCTTTATCTTTCGGAAGTTTTTTGTGGCTGGTGATGCTCTGGACAGACTCTTTAATGCTGGGATATTTTCGACCTGTAGCAGAGGTGGGGATTTACCGGGCCGCTTCCCAGACAGCACTGTTGATGACTCTGTTCACTCGCTCGTTGGTAACAATCTTCACACCGATGATTGCTAACCTTTATAGTAACGGAGAGCTTGAAGAATTAGACAAACTCTTTAGAACTGCTGCCCGCTGGAGCTTCTCCTTGACTGTACCTCTGTTCTTAATTGTGGTAGTAGCTGGTAAAGATATCCTACGTGTTTTCGGTTCAGAATTTGAAATCGGATCGTTACCTCTAACAATTCTAGCAGCAGGGCAATTAGCAAGAGCTGGTCCGGGAGGATTAGCCATGCACGTACTAGCAATGTCAGGGCATCAATATCTCAAGCTCTTTGGGGACGTGGTGTTAGCGATCACCAACATCGGATTAAATATGCTCATGATTCCACGATGGGGACTGATGGGAGCGGCAGTGGCAACAGGAATCAGTATTTTAGCAGTAAATCTGCTGCGTATCTTGCAAGTCTACCTAGTTTTGCATATTCATGGGTTCAACTGGAGCTACTTAAAAACCATAGGGGCAGGAACTCTCGCTGTTTTGATCGGTCTCGGTGTACACTCTTGGGTTTCATTTATGCCTTACCTTCTGGTATTGGTTATTACTGCTGGAGTTGTGTTTCTAGTTTATGTACTGCTGTTATGGGCAATGGGCATAGAGAAAGCGGATCTGATCATCTTGAGAAAGATGCAACAGCGCTTAGGGCTATTGAAGAATTGATAATCTCTATTGATACTATCTATAGAAATGCAGAACTATTTGTACCGATTACGCCAGAGGCGAGTTCAATTAAAAATATGTTTATTATTGATTTTTTATAGTTGTTTAAGCTGGGGATGTGTGGAGCAATCCAAGGCAAAAAGAGGTATTGCTAAAGTGTCGAATTTGCCTTATTCCACGATTAAACCTCAAGTTATTGAACTTAAGCCTGCTGCCAGCGATCGCCGTCTCGGTGGACTGATTGCAGCAGACATCAATGATGATGGTCAGAAAGATTTGATCATTACTAAGCCAGGTTATATAGCAGCTTACAGTCATTCTGGTAAAGCACTCTGGAGCAAGTCAATCAATATCCAGGTAACTGGGAAGTCAGAGAGCCAAGGATTGCCAGGAAACCAGGCCCCCGGTGTCCAAGCAGCTGATGTAGATGGAGATCAAAAGACAGAAGTTCTGTTTTTAACCAAGGACAATACCCTCCATATTGTTGAGGGGTTCAATGGAGAGACTCAGAAAACTATAAAACTCCCATCTCCAGAAGGTACAGAGGGTTGGGAGCACTTAGTAGTAGCCAATTTCCGGGGCAAAGGCGATCGCGATTTACTACTTCAGGCCACTAATGCTGAAGGATACCGTATGGGTCGTTATCTAGCAGCCTATCCCCTAGACAACCTACTCAAAGGTGAAAACCTTCAACCATTGTGGAGCCGAGATGATTTCCTTGCCAATGCTCACAATGGGGCACGGGTGGCAGATCTCGACGGAGATGGCAAAGATGAGGTTTTGGGTGGGACAATCATCTCACCCGACGGAGAGATGTTGTTGAAAATTCCCATAAAAGGTCATATTGACTCCCTGTTTGTGGCTGATGTGCGTCCAGACATTCCAGGATTAGAGGTAGTCGCTCTGGAAGAGGGGGGTGGCAATCGGGTTTTCCTTTATAACCGCGATCGCGTAATTTGGAAAACCCACTACAAGCATCAAGAACCACAAAATGCTGCCATTGGTGATTTTGACCCCCAACGACCGGGATTAGAAGTGTGGTGCCGCAGCCGTTACCAGAAGCACCAGAAACCCTTTGTCTTTGATGCCCAAGGTCAACTGATTGCTAACTATCAAATGGATGATGTTGCTCCCAAGGGATGGACAGACAAAGGTGTAGAGGTGATCGTCCCGATTGATTGGACAGGAGAGTCGAGGCAATTAGTGGCTGTCAAAGAGCGCCATAAACCAGGAGACGTGGGGATTTTCGATGCCCTGAGTGGGCAATTTCTCCATCGGTTCAAAGAACAGGCGGCGAGACTTTACGTTGCTGATGTATCTGGGGATTGGCGGGAAGAGGTGATGGTTCTCAATGGGAATCAGCTGGACATCTACAGCAACCCCGAACCCAATCCCAATCTTGATCGCCCACGGCTATGGACTCAAAACCACTACCGCCGCAGTAAGATGACTTGGAACTACTACAGTCCATAAACTAAAAACCATGGAAAAAAGGTTAGCTGCTAGGAAAAAATTGATTCTTACGATCATTAAATGCGGCGTTTCCATAGCGCTACTGTCTTGGGTGTTGCGCAAGACCAATCTGCCTGACATTTTCCTAGCTGTGAGTTCTGCCAACATTCCTCTGTTAATGGCAGCGTTTGTGGTCTACTTAGCCAGTTACTACATCAGAGCTCATCGGTGGCGGGTACTACTTTTGGCTCAGAATGTGAAAGCTACCATCCCTTACTTGTATAAGTCCTACATGGTCAGCATTTTCTTCAGTAATTTTTTGCCCTCCACCATTGGTGGGGATGCTGTTAGGGCTTATGATGCCTGGCGGTTGGGAACGAGCAAATCAGTCGCACTAGCCACTGTGTTTTTGGATCGTTTCCTCGGTTTACTGGGTTTGATGCTGTTTGGCCTCGGGGCGCTGTTTTTTTCTCAGACATTGATTGCCCAGTTACCATTACTTAATCTGTGGGTGATGCTAGGTACGGCAGCAATTATGCTTGTAGTCTCGATGATTTTCATACCCTCTCAGAAGATTTCAAGGGTTATTAGCAAGATCAAACTACCCTTTTGGCACCCCATAAAAAACAAGGTATTGAATATTATTAAAGCTTTCCTAGCCTTTGGGAACCGCAAACATGCCTTGGCTATGTCTATGGGGTTGTCACTGATGGTGCAAATCAGTGTCATCGCTCATTATTACCTAATTGCAAAGGCCCTGGATTTACCGGTTCCCCTTCTTAGTTTCTTTCTGATCATTCCCCTAGTCTCCTTGATCATGGTGTTGCCTGTATCGATCAACGCCATTGGTCTCCGTGAGAATGCATTTGTATTCTTTTTTGCGGCTTACGGCTACAATATTGCCAGATCCGAAGCCATTGCCTTTGCTTGGCTGGCTTACGGAATCGTGATCATTCAGGGGCTGCTGGGGGGAATTGTATACGCTTTGCGCAAGTAAAGGTGATTAACTCAGATCAGGTGATCGGCTGATCAGGTAAGGTCATGATCAGGTAATCGGATGATCAGGTAATCAGGTGTAATGGTGATCAATAAACAATAGTCAGAGCAATTATAAATTACCAATTACCAATTACCAAATATAAATTACCAATTACCAAATATGAATTACCAATTACCAAATATAAATTACCAATTACCAATTAATCACATGCCATCACCAGTAGGACACACATTTGCCGGTATTTGTGGATTTGTTCTGGCACGCCCTTATGTAGCTTGGCATCAGCAAACTCGGCTGTTGTATGGTTCAGTATTGCTCACGAATTTGCCAGACATAGACATTCTGCCTGGATTGCTGCTGCTGGGAAATCCAGGAGCTTTTCACCGTCAGGCTACCCACAGCTTGATAGTAGCCGCCATAATTGGCATCTTCGTTGCTTGGCTAGTGGGGCGTTGGAAGTTAAATCGGCTCCGATGGGGAATTTGGGCAGCTCTAGTTTATGGAAGCCACCTCCTGTTGGATATGCTAGTAGCTGACCCAACAGCACCTTTCGGAGTCCAGGCACTCTGGCCTTTTTCCCTAGAGTATTTTATTTCACCTATTACCATCTTTGCCCGATTTGATTATTTTAATCCAGAATTGGGTATGGTATGCACCATCTTGAGTATTCCTAACTTCTTGGGAATACTGTGGGAAATCGTAGTACTTACACCCTTGGTAGGACTGGCATGGTATGGGTTTGGGAAAACTGACGGCAGAAAACCATTGGCAAGATAGAGGCCAAGGGTGATGGGGTGATCAGGTGATCAGGTGATGGAGACAATAATAGATCTTTTGCATAAATGTCTAAAACAAGGCTGATAAGTAATATGGCCGTGTGTCCCAATTTACTTTGGTAAGAGGTTAATCGTTCTTTGTTGATGGCGATCAACCATCTTTCCTGAGCCATGATGAACCCTGGTCTGATCATGGTGGTTCTTAATACTGATTCTAGATAAGGTTGGTCAGGTGCATGAAAGCAGAAAAACTTAATTCAACAGAAACCTCAATCCAAGCAGATTGGCTTTGGCAATGGATTCCCATCGCCTTAATTTTGCTATTGGCGGCTGGGTTGTATTTCTATCAACTCGGCACAGAGAGCCTGTGGGTGGATGAACTCTACAGTGTTAATGATGCCAAACGCTTACCAGGCCATCTGGGTCTAATCCGCCCAGTGTATTTCATCCTGCTGTGGCTGTGGATGCAGTTTGGCACCAGCGATGCTTGGTTGCGGGGGTTGTCTGTCTTGTTTGGATTGGGCAGTGTATTTCTAACTTACCAGCTTGGTCGTCGTGTAGGGGGAAAGCCAACGGGCTTGATTGCTGCCCTCCTCTTGGCTCTATCGCCCCTGTTCATCAATTTTGCCCAAATGGTTCGTATGTACACCCTAGGCACTTGTCTCGGTCTAGGTGGTACCCTAGCGCTAGTGCATGCTCTTGAGAATCCTACTACCACCTCAATGGCTTGGTGGGCTAGCCTACGACTGTTGGTAACCCTAACTGCACCACTAAATGCCACCCTGCTCTTCGCGGACATCTGGTTAGTATGGTTTCGGTTTCGCAAGCAACGCGCTACATTATTAGCTTTCGGCAAATGGCTGTTACTGGTAATCCTGTTGTGGTTACCATCTTTGTTATCTCTATTGTCTGGAACCCTGCCCTTCCTAAGCAAGGCTCTTAATCTCATCGCCAAAATTGATCCATCGGCTACTCGACACTCATTTCCCAGTTTTGTGGATGTTTTACGTAAGTTAAAGAATTTTACTGCCTTTCCGTTTCCTTCCACATCGAAGCTGAGTAGCTTGTTTTATCAATCCTACAGTCTACTATTAGCTGGCTTGATCGGTATTGCCATAATCCACAAAAACCACAAACCACGCCTGTGTTGGATTGCTGCTTGGGCATTTATACCGTCAGTGATGATTTTTTTAGTTTCTAAACGATTATGGATAGACCGCTACATACTGTTTTTATCCCCATACATTTTGATTATTCTGACCGCTGGCTTGATGGGATTGTGGCGTTGGAAACGGAGTTTGGCGATCGCAGTAGCAATTATCTATACTATTACCGTTAGCACTGGACTAGTACGCTATTACACCGTGCAGGATCGCCAAGATTGGCGCAGTGTAGCACAAACAATTAGCATTAATGAAAAACCTGGTGATACCATCTTTTTATCCATAGGTTCGCAAAAAATGACCTCAGCGCTGGATCATTACTATAGTGGAGATGCTCCGATCTATTCCCGAAGTAAACTTTGTCCTTCTGATCGAGTCAAAAAGCCAGTCGTAGAGCAAGCACTAAATAACTTGCCACCTATTCCCTCGCGGCTGTGGCTACTGTGCGGCACAGGTTTTGACGAACAAAAGTTTCGCACTGTTTTCAAAGAACATTTTAATCTGGAAAGACACGAAGAATTTACTAACGAGAACTTTTATAGACAGAATGATTTAATGCATCTATTTCTGATCATACCAAATTCTGCCAATTCTACTGATTCTCGCAATTCTACTGATATAAAAAACAAATCAACATCGGTCTAAGCTCTAGGGCTTTGATTATTGAGTTAGTCGGTCTAAGCTCTAGGGCTTTGATTATTGAGTTAGCATGAAAGCCAACAACCACAAAACACCAGCGCTCCTAGAGGGAGGAAATTGGTTCCGACCATGGATGCCCATTACCTTAATCTTAGTATTAGCGACTGGATTGTATGTCTATCAACTTGGTACAGAAAGCCTATGGGTTGATGAACTCATTAGTATTCATCGTGCCAAGCACCTAGAGCAAGTCTTTAATGGTACACGCCCCCTCTATCACATCCTCCTACAAGTCTGGATGATAGTTAGCAGTAGTGATACTTGGCTGCGGGGATTGTGCGTTGTGTTTAGTATTGGTACTGTTTTTGTTACCTATCGGCTTGGTCGGCGCTTAATGGGAGAGTCCACTGGCTTAATTGCTGCCCTAATCGTTGCCCTCTCACCCCTGTTTATCCATCATGCCCAAGAAGTCCGGATGTACGCACCGAGTACATTCTTTGGTGTTGCTGGCACACTGATCTTAACCCACGCCCTAGAACGTCCAACTACTCCCTTACTTTTAGGATGGGCTGCTCTGCGATTCTTGGCAATTATCAGCACACCCCTTAACGTAGCGCTGCTGCTCCCAGACATCGTTGTGTTTGGCTGGAAGTATCGCAATCAACCTCGTGTTTTGTTCCGTTTCGGGGTCGGACTGTTACTGATTGGTATTTTATGGCTGCCATGGGTGTTTCCACTAGTAACTAAGAGCGCCAAATTTATGGGAGGTGTAAAAGTACCCGGTACATCAGTTCGTGATCTCGGTGGACGCACTAGTCCTGGTGTAGTTGATGTGATCATGCAGCCAGGTCGCTTGACAGCTTGGCCCTTTGGTCGAGCCAATTCCAATGCCATCTACTGGTTTTACAATGCCTACTCTGTCATGTTGACCTGCTTGCTGGGTGTTGTGCTATTCAACAAACCACGCTCAGCTAAGCTGGGTTGGATTGCGGCTTGGGCGTTTTTACCCTTAGTTCTGTTCTTTTCAGTGTCCCAAGTCTCTCGTTCTCTTTGGGTCAATCGTTACCTACTCTTAGCAGCTCCATACCTATTTATTCTTTTAGCAGCCGCTGGGATCGGCATTTGGCATCGATGGCGTATTGGTGCCTTGGTGATAGCGCTGATCTATGCCATTGCTGTTGGTGGTGGGCTAAAGCGTTACTATACCGTGCTCGATCGAGAAAATTGGCGTGGTTTAGTAGAAACCATTGCGACCAAAGAACAACCGGGTGATGTGATTGTTTGGTCCATTGGTCAGAGAATACCTGTGGCATTGAATCATTACTATCATGGCTCTGCAAGTATTGAGATTAAGGATGTACTCCCGCCATCGGTTAGAAAAAACGATCAGCAAGCGATAGAAGGTTGGATTAGCAGTTTACCTTCAACCCAATCTCGTTTATGGCTAGTTTATGTCAAGTCGTCGAAGCTATTTCGGTCTGTTGTTAAAGAGCAATTTCAGATTAAAACCCGAGAGAAACCCATTGATGGGATAGAAATATTTCTGCTTAAACCACGTTCTGCTGATAAAACGTCTCAGGAGTAGACTTCGCCGCAGTTGTCTATTGAACTAAGCCTAGAACTAGTTATTGCCGGTTTTTAGCGATCGCAATTTCCTGAAATAACTCAAAGCGCAATTAAATCAAGAATGGGTAGTGGTAAAGATGTAGTGGTTTGGCTACGGTCTGGTAAAGCTAACGGGAGCGAAAATCACGTATTGTGTACCACAACCAACTCCCCAAAGCTTTCATAAGGTAGTAGTAGCACCATAGTGACTGGGTTATGGAAATAGTTGCATGAACAACTATCTTTGATATCTTTGATAGTATCTGTCCTGGCTTCTCTCTTCGTACCTTTGCTCGTACCTTTGAGAGTTGTTGTCCCAGTTCATATCCGCACGTATATCCCTTTCAAATTGCTGCAAAATCCTGCCCAAAACATCTTTCATATTCTCCTTATCGTTATAGTTGTAGGTACGACACTCCCTGGTGTTGTAGTACTTACGGCGGTCTGGAACCCGACGCCGTTGACCTCTGTAGCGGCGACCGTAATATCCATGACGATAGCCACGACTAAACTCGCCCCCTGCGGTGCGCTCTTCATAAGCTATACCCCTGCTGGCATCACGTCGCCCCTCCTGATAACCATCATCGTAAGCTTCACGATGGTTAGCTGCATCCTGCTCAACGTAGTAACGAGGGACACTGTAACAGTATCTGATCTCATCCGCTTTCACTTCAGAAGGAAACAACAGAAGTCCCGAGAGTGTAGCGAACATGAGTAGAGTAGTAGAACCGATTTTTTTCATTGTTGAACCTCGTAATATATTTGGGATATTTGTTCTCTAGATATCCGTAAATACACTGTAGGTTCCATAAATTTCCAATCTCGAAATAAAACTTAATATTAAGAGGACGAAAAGATATAGGTAAACCAGACCAAAAACCTCGGTATATTCTCACTAATTTAGAGAATTTGGCAGCAGCCTTAGGGCGTGTCATCAAATAGGTGTCAATCCAGTTTAAAATAGATAAATTCTTGGCGAGTTGAGTAATTTCAGGAGTGGTACAATGACGCGCCGCTATGCTTTGCGGAATGACCAGTGGGAACGCATC
>NZ_JAAHHC010000076.1:0-24098 GCF_010672265.1 Moorena sp. SIO3A2 | reverse complement strand
CTTGGATCGATAAAGATCCCAACGCTTCGGGAGACCTGAGCACTACTGGGACTGGAGAAATCCTGTCTCAGCAACTTGGGTCGCTGAACGAAGAATCCCCCGGTTTCTAACCGTGGGGAGTGTCAAGTTATAGTGTTTCCATGGAAATTGGAATTGTGAGAAGGAAAACCAGTGTTCATCCCCTGCTCTTAGCACAGGGTTGTTCAACTGGGTTTTGGGATAAGATTAAGAGGGAATTTTCTGGTAAGTACCTGGATAGAAATAAACAGGACTTACCCCAGCCACCTGGTTATTGACGGTAATTACACCGATTTAAACCTTTGATGTATTACCAGAAACCAGGGTTTAAGGGTCTTGGTGCGTAAGTCCTGATCAAGTTAACTGTGTTAAGACCTGTGTAATAGGTGTGTAAGACCTGTGAAGGCATTGAATCCCCTTCTATTGCCTGATCTGAAGTTTATTGTTCCCAAGTCTTAACAGTTAACTTGAATTTTGCTCTACTACTTACATCTGCCCTATCTCCCTTAACTGCCCTCGTTGCCTCGTAAGCATTCAGCCGTCAGCCGTCAGCCGTCAGCTTTTAGCTCACGCTACTTGAGGTGCCGTCAGCAGACTTAACTCAGCATTATTCGAATGCTTACCTCTTTTATTAAAAAGCACCTCAAGTAGCACCTCAAGTAGCGCATTAGCTGATAGCACCTCAAGTAGCACCTCAAGTAGCGCATTAGCTGATAGCTGAATACTTACCTTGCCTGACCTCACTCTTAACGTTGTGCCTTTTTTTTTCCATGGAATTTTTGACCATATTCCTATCAGGCTTAATCACTGTCGTTTCTGGGGTGGGTTTCATCCTCGACAAGGTGATCGAAAGCAATATCCGCTCCCAGCTTTCCCAGGTCGAGCAATTGCAAGTCCGAGTTAACAACACTCCCAATTACCAAATTTTGCCAGGCAAAGTAGACCAGGTTTTAATTGCTGGTAAGGGATTATGGCTGACGCCAGATATCCGGATTGGTGTCTTGGAATTAGAAACTGATCCGATTGACCTTGATATAGAGAAGGTCCGTAAAGGTGGTAAAGACTCACTAGCGAACTCTCTGAGGCAACCGCTACAAGCTGGAGTGCGTCTAGTTTTAACCGAGTCAGATATTAACCAAGCTCTAGAGTCGCCGGAAGTTATAGAAGTATTAAACGATTTGATCAATGCTGTGATCAGTCGTGGCAGTA
This sequence comes from Moorena sp. SIO3A2, assembly GCF_010672265.1. Taxonomy (NCBI): domain Bacteria; kingdom Bacillati; phylum Cyanobacteriota; class Cyanophyceae; order Coleofasciculales; family Coleofasciculaceae; genus Moorena; species Moorena sp. SIO3A2. The sequence continues at coordinate 22,871 of NZ_JAAHHC010000076.1, read as the reverse complement.
GGCGTTATAAACTACTGAACTCACAAGTCAACTTCCTAGATAACAACCGTATTTATTTACAAGTGACATTGCAGCAAGGAGATAATCAACCCCTAGAGATTATATTAAACTCCGGTGTGGGCATCCTGACCGGGAAAAGCATACAGCTAATTGAACCCAAGTTGTCGGTTGATGGGAACCCACTCCCTCCTCAGATAATCAAGTTATTTGTTGGTAGTCTTAGCCAGCGCTTAAATCTGAGCAATATCGAAGATGAAGGCATCACAGCCCGTATCTTACAATTCCAGTTAAGTCCTAGTGAATTAGAATTAGCAGCATTTGTCCGGATCAAGGAATAAAGCGTGTTAAGTATGAAATATCAAAGATGAAGGATGAAATATCAAAAATTCAATTTGGTTTCGTGCCACTAGTCAGATCTGATCACAGTAAATCAAATTACAGTAAATCAACCTTTTGATTAATCAGTTATTATGCATGACCAACAAGACGATCGTGGTATTCCTCTCGGTGTGATTGCCAGTATTTCCATCCTAGTCTTAGCAGCAGCAGGTGGAGGTAGCTGGTGGGCATGGCGTTCACAGCAATCTTCGTCTGTGACAACAACTACACCCAAGTCATCTACACCCAAGTCATCTCAGACTATACAACCCACAACTGAAAAACCCTCAACTAAGGAAAAAATTCAGGTTTATTGGCTCAATGATGTTGATAACCAAATTGTTTTAAGTCCCAGTTCAATTCCCTTAAATAATAAGACCCTTAACAAAGGTGAGATCTTAGAGAGCGCATTCAACAGTTTATTGGCTGGGCCGACCAATGGCACATTTACGACCACTATTCCCCAAGGTACAAAACTACGGGGTGTTTCTCTCAAAAATGATGGTGTTCATGTAGACTTGTCCCAGGAATTTACCGTTGGTGGGGGCAGTAGCTCCATGAGCGGTCGTCTGGCGCAAATTGTTTATACAGCAAGCAGTCTAGACCCCAATACTCAAGTATGGATTGAGGTAGATGGGAAACAACTAGAGGTTTTAGGTGGAGAAGGCTTAATGCTTGATCAACCACTGACTCGCCAAGATGTCAATCAAAACTTCCCACTCTAGAGGTTTCCCAGCTTAGACTGCTTTGAGCAGTTGCTCACTAGCGTTGGATGAAAATTTTTCAACCGACGCTGCGGCAAATAAATATACGTTGGCAGACCTCTAATTCCCATGCCCAGCAAACCTATTTTCGCTTCTAGCAGCTATTATTAGCTTGACATCTGTGAAACCTATCTAAGGAGTAATGCTTAGTCAGGTTTAATCCGCATTAGTGCTTGACCATATTCTATTGGTTCTCCATTTGTCACCAAAATTTCCATTACTTGTCCAGTCACTTCTGCTTCAATTTCATTCATCAGCTTCATAGCTTCAATAATACAAACAGTTTGACCAGCACTAATGCGTTCCCCCACCTCCACAAAGGGGTCTTCATCAGGAGCAGGAGAGCGGTAAAATGTCCCGACCATGGGTGACTTAATTTCCTCCCACTTTTGATCTACCCCTGGTGGAGGTACTGGTGGGGTTGGTTCTGGTGTTGGGGCTACCTCTAGTACTGGGGTGGAAGTAGTGGGAGTGGAGCCGATGGGAACCGCTACGGAGCCTGTAGGGGCTTGATAAGTAGTGCTAGCTCCACCAGAATCACTGGTAGGGGTGATACTGACCCCTTTACGCACTGTGAGTTCAAAATCATCACTCTTGAGGGTCAGTTCTGTAATATCAGTTTCAGCAATAGCAGCTAACAGATCACGAAGTTGATTGATGTCTAATGCCACAATTTTTAAAAAAAGGTTAGGGTCTTGGGGCTAAAGGCTAAGGGTTAAGATTTTTTGGCATTATTTTGCCTTAGTAGTCAGCTGAGTCCATTATCTTGATTGCCATGATCTCATGATCTATTAAGAGCATCAAATCAGGGCATCAAAACAATTTACTCGCGACCTTGGTAAGAATCATTACGGGTATCGATTTTAATGCGCTCTCCTATGGAAATGAATAGAGGAACCATCACCTGAGCTCCTGTTGAAACAATGGCTGGTTTGGTACCACCAGTAGCGGTATCACCTTTAACACCAGGATCGGTATCGACTACTTCCAACACTACAGAATTGGGCAGTTCTACTTCTAGAATCTGGTCGTTCCAGGTGAGGATGTTCACTTCCATTTCTTCAGTGAGATACTTGGAGCGATCGCCAATCTGTGCTTCACTCAGACGAGTTTCCTCGAAGCTTTCCATATCCATGAAGACAAATTCTTCGCCATCTTTGTAGGTATGCTGCATGGGACGTTTTTCGAGGTTTGCCTGGGGTACTGTTTCCCCAGCCCGAAAGGTTTTCTCTACAACATTCCCTGTCTGGACATTTTTTAGTTTGGTGCGAACAAAGGCGGAACCTTTTCCAGGCTTGACGTGGAGAAATTCCACTACCCGCCATACGGATCCATCTAACTCAATGGAGACACCGGTGCGAAAGTCGTTACTAGAAATCATTAACCTGCTAACTCGGGCAGAACAATCGGCATCTTATTTTACCCTTGAGAGGTTGAAGGTTGAAAGTTGCACTTTGGAGGTTAACCTAAAGATTTGTCCCAAAGTGGTGCGGCAAGGGACTTGCCAAACTTAAACTAAACGATACTGTTGGCCAATCACCTCAAAGCTAGTGAAATCGATGGAGGGATAGGGACAGGGGGAGAGGGTGATCACCTGGCTAGCTCAGTGGTTTATTGGTGTGATGGGCGCGGGCCCCAGCTGAAAGGGCGTTGCTGAATCTTCGCGCTGAATAGCAGTAGAGTGGGCATCCTGCCCGCCCGAAAATAAGCATGAAACTGGCAAGATGCCAGTTCCACGCCTGATGCCCATTCCACAGGTGCGACCCAAGGGCGCGAGCAATCCCTCGCGCCCTAGGAGGCGCGCACCTACTATTAAAATCATTCCATTATTAAGCAACGCTGCTGAAAGACCCACGCTAATTGAGAAACGGTATCATAAACTTCCTTGACATGGGAAGATATGAGATGAAGTTTTGATACGTTGTGGATCAGCCTTGACCCCACTGGTGTAATGCTTGGGGTAATTATTGTTTATGAAACTTTTAAAGATTTCTTTGCCAGATTGGTGGAAACCCTTGACCAAGACTACCCTCTTGGGGCTGCTGTTAATGTCCCTTTCCCTAGGTCTGAGTGGAGCTTGGTGGAACTTTAAGTTTAACTTTGGTAATCAAGAACCTGCTCGTGAAAGTCGATTACCAGGGGGTAATGCCATTACTGATGGTAGAGCTTTGTTGCGCTATGCCCTACCGATAGATAATCAGCCAGTGCGGAAAATACAAGCCAGTTTGGAGGATATTTCTCAACAAATGCGGGGAAAACGCTGGAGTCCTATCACCAGCGATATTACTAAAGCTGCTGTGGTTTTAACTAGTAGTGATCAGAAATTGCTAGCGGACATTCCAGATGCCAGAAAACCCCAAGGCGAAGCCCTAATTGCCCAGATCCAAGCCGAAATTGCTAAGATTCGAGAAGCTGTGGAGGCTAAAGACAAGGAAAGAGTCTTGATTGAGCGCGGGATACTCTTGGATCAAGTAGGGGAACTGGAACAATTGATGGTAGAGGAGTTTCCCTTTGAGGTACCCCCAGAGTATAGTAACTTACCTCAACTTAAGGGTCGCGCTACCGTGGAAATGACCACAGAGGAAGGTTCCTTGAGAATGGTGGTAGATGGTTACAATGCTCCAGTCACCGCCGGTAACTTTGTGGATTTGGTACAGCGGGGTTTCTATGATGGTCTAACCTTCAACCGTGCTGAAGATAACTATATCCTGCAAGCAGGAGACCCTCCAGGAAAAGCGACAGGCTTTATTGACCCAGAAACTGGTGAATACCGAGGGATTCCCATAGAAATCATGCTGAAAGGGGACTCGGAACCGGTTTATGAGTTTACCCTGGAAGAAATTGGTCGTTATCGTGAGCAACCTGTGCTACCTTTCTCTGCTTTTGGTACCCTAGCAATGGCACGTCCTGCAGAGGATCCCAATGGTGGCTCTTCTCAGTTTTTCTTCTTCCTGTTTCAACCAGAACTTACCCCAGCTGGTATCAACTTTATGGATGGGCGCTATTCTGTCTTTGGCTATGTTGTAGAAAACAAAGAGTTACTCAGACAGCTCAAACGAGGGGATGTAATTGAGTCGATGAGAGTTATTGATGGGATTGAGAATTTAGTTGAGCCGCAGGCATAGCTATCCTATCGGTTATAGCGCTACGCCCAAGGCAAGAGGCAAGAGGCATGCTAGCAATAGCTGAATATAATAGCTTTTGCTGCTTTTATAAATGTCAAACACCTTAATGCTTAGTGCTATAAGCGGTCAGCTCCTAAGCGGCTGCGGCGAAGCCAGGGATAAGCTTGATTAATTACCTTTAGCTCCGTTTATGCCAGTCAGAAGTATCAATCATTGATCGTTGTCTCGTGACCCTTGAATTAATAAAAGATATCGGAGAACAAGGTCTTCTAGAACGGTTACAGCCTTTCTGTCCACCAGGGGTTGTCGGGGATGATGGAGCGGTAATTCCCCCTCCAGAGTCTGGTCAATCCTTGGTGATTACTACAGATGTTTTAGTGAATGGGGTGCATTTTAGCGATCGCTACGGTGGGGTAAGCCAATGCACTACTAGTCCAGAAGATGCTGGTTGGCGTGCTGCTGCTGCTAATTTGTCTGATTTAGCTGCGATGGGAGCATCCCCCCTAGGCATTACGGTAGGCTTAAGCCTGACAGGGGATGTAGCGGTTAGCTGGGTTGAGAGACTTTACCAAGGCATGACTCAGTGTTTAAACCAGTACAATACACCAATAGTCGGAGGAGATATCTGTCGCTCGCCGGTTATTACTATTGCTATCACTGCCTTTGGTCAAGTCTACCCCGACCAAGCTATCCGCAGAACAGGTGCTAAGGTGGGACATGCCATTGTGGTGACAGGTGTTCATGGTGCTTCCCGGGCTGGACTAGAATTACTCCTCAACCCAGATTTCGGCAAACACTTAAGTCCAGAGGAACGACTATCTTTGATTAAAGCTCACCAGCGTCCCCAACCCAGACTTGATGTTGTATCTTTACTCACGTTACAGGTTAACAGGTTGAAGGTTGAAAGTTGGAACTTTCAACCTGATAACTTTCAACCTGATAACTTTCAATCTGATAACTTTCAACCTTCAACCCTTCAACCTTCAAACCTTCAACCTTCAAACCTTCAACCTTCAACCCTTCAACCTTCAACCCTTCAACCTTCAACCCTCCAACTATCCATTGCGGGTATGGATAGTAGCGATGGTTTAGCAGATGCTATTGTACAAATTTGTGGTGCCAGTGGTGTTGGTGCAGAGATTGATCCTAACCGAATTACCCTACCTCCAAGCTTCAGTAAATTGGTGTCTCCAGAGCAAGCTTTGGATTGGGCGTTGTATGGTGGTGAAGATTTTGAATTAGTGCTATGTTTGCCCACTGAAGCTGCTGAGGAATTAGTGGCACAACTGGGGGAGGGAGCAGCAGTAATTGGCAAGATTACTAGTGGTAATGAGGTCTGGTTGAAAGATAAGACTGGTACTTATGCTGATCAATTGCTGAGTTTAAATAAGGGATTTCAGCATTTTTGAAATTTTTCCCTTAGAAGTGATTAACCGGATTTACTATTATTCCTTATGTATCTGATCTCAATCAGACTTGGTCAGGTATCATAACTTGACTCAATAAACAAGATCCAGGTGCGATCAATTTTCTGGTTCAGATTCACTACACTGTCTTGATGCAGTCGCTCATGGGGGAAACCCCCAAGACCGCGCTGCATCGCTGTCTGAGATAGTATTAACTTTGAACAATTTGCCTTGGCTTACGATAATATCTGCAAATACCTAGCAGAAGAATACCCATCGGAGTTTTTTCACTGGCTATTGGGTGAAGAACCTAGAGATATTCAGGTACTTAAAAGCGAATTGAGTAGTGAACCAATTCAAGCTGATGCTCTGACTTTACTCCAAAGTACAAACCAAATTCTGCACCTAGAATTTCAAACCTTACCCCAATCCGAGCCACCATTACCATTTCGGATGTTGGACTATTGGGTCAGATTACATCGCAAGTACCGATGTCCGATTGAGCAGGTGGTAATTTTTCTAAAGTCTACGACCTCACAGATGGTATTTACTAACGAGTTTAGAGATACTAACACCTGGCATCGTTATCGGATAATTCGTCTGTGGGAGCAAGACCCATTACCACTATTGGCCAATCGGGCTTTGTTACCCTTGGCCACTTTAGCCAGGAGTAATCGGCCTAATCTATTGTTGGAGCAAGTCGTTGCTGAAGTCGATAGAATTGAAGAACAAGGTCAACTCCGAACCCTAGCGGCCTGTGTGGATGTACTGGCTGGTTTGCGGTTTGATAAAGATTTAATCCGTCGATTTTTGAGGGAGGAAGTTATGGAAGAATCAGTCACCTATCAAGATATTATCCAAAAGGGAGTCCAAAAGGGAATCCAGCGCGGCAAGCAGGAGGGAGTCCTATTAATTGTGATGCGTTTGCTAACCCTGAAGTTAGGTTTACTTGACCCTGGGCTCCAACAGCAGATTGAGGGATTATCGATTACTCGATTGGAGGAATTGAGTGAAGCCTTGTTGGATTTTGAGACAGCAACGGATTTAGCGCTTTGGTTGGAGCACTAGGGAATAGGGAATAGGAAAAAATTCGGCGTTGCTAATGTCTTGGCGCTGAATAGGAGTAGAGTGGGCATCCTGCCCGCTCGAAAATATGTGGGCATCCTGCCCGCTCGAAAATAAGCATGAAACTGGCAAGATGCCAGTTCTACCAACATGCCAGTTCTACCAACATGCCAGTTCTACCAAGATGCCAGTTCTACCAACATGCCAGTTCTACCAACATGCCCATTCCAGAAAACTCTTAAAATCATTCCATTATTAAGCAACGCCAAAAATTCGGTGTATCTCAATATCCCTACTCCCGACTCCCTACTCCCTTTTCCCAGCATCCCCTGTCAAAGAAAATGCTGCCCAATAATAAGGATGGGGATATTTTTCCCGTAAGTCTTTCTGAGCTTGCTGTAATGCCGATACTTTTTAGCTACCAGAATCTCCCAAAAAGTCAATCCTGGCTCGCCAATGCAAGCTGATTTCTCAGCCAGGGTGTATCTACCAAGGCACGTAGGAATATCCCACGTGCGCCATTGATGTCGCGATCCATCGATCGGCCATCAATTTTTGATTTAATTTTCTTGCTACCACCGATATTTATTAACTCACCTGTCCAGCTAACAGTTTTACTGGTATAGGCTTCACAGACGTCTACTACTGTTTTCCCTGTTTCTCCAGCTTTGTGTTTGAGGAACTCTTTGAAGCGATAATGAGCAAAAGAAAGCAAATTCCGAACAGTTTTAGACCTGATCTTCCTGTTTCCTTTTTTTGTCATTTCAGATGTCTCAAAAGTAGGAAGTAGTATAACGTCAAAGTTGTCAACTAAAAAACGGGCAGCCTTATGATGTAGTTCGTTAATCAGATTCTGAATTCTAATGATTATTCGCCTGGCAGCTTTTATCATTCGACGTTTTTGCTTCCCTTTTGCCTTGCTTATTCTTGATAAGAGGCCATCGAGGTGAGAGCAAAGTCGTTGAATTCGAGAAAAATCTCCACAACCAATTTTTCCTACAGAATTCTCACTAAAAAGTGTCAAAAATGTTCTAACACCAGGGTCTAAAGCTACTACTCTACCTTGGTTCTCGGATTTTACTTGAGTAGTCTTGTGAGGGACTGTCAGGTAGTAATCCCCATTGGTGCTAGTTAATCGACAATCTCCAATATCATCTGGAAGTGTTTCAGTAAAGGTCAATTCACCCAGTTTTGTATGGTAAATCCCTTTGCTAGATACAGCCGACTTAGGGATGTAGCAAGACTGAACAGGATTTTTACGAGATCTAAATCGCACTCGATTTATTTGTCCAGTCTTTTTATACTTTTTCTTGGCCTCCCTTACAGCGGTGCAAGCATCCTTTATCGCTATAGATTTGATTTGATAAGGTACTGCCTTACACCACTCTGGTAAGCTATTCAGAATGTCGGTCTTGATGGCTTTCCAGTTAGCTTTAGTCTCACCATCTTCAAGAATCTTGACGGTTTTGTTGAAAACATAACGGGAAACTCCAAACCACTTACGAACAGTATATCGCTGTTCAGCATTGAGGAATATCCGGATCTTTTTTGATTTTTGACCCGTACTTTCTGAGTCCGTGGACACGGCAATAGAAGACGTGAATGATGGAGAGAATATCTGCGGTAAGTTCTGATTCTGGACAACTTTCAGGCTGGTCGAGAACCAAGATTTATCCACCGTTGATGCCGACCGGAGATGAAACCTTAGAGTAGTGCAGCCTTACTACAAAACCTTTACCCTATGCTGCATAATTTACCAACTATAAAGGCTGCACTACTCTTACGGTAACTTCTAACCAAGTACTCAATGAGTTCAAACCCAAATCGTGTAAGTCTGTCTCTACAGGCAACAACAATCGTGAGCTGATCTCCACGCACAACTCGTTCCAATATGGATCGAAGCCCTTTCCTTTTGTAGTTGAGTCCTGAGCCGATGTCTTTAATGATTTCGGCTTGCGGGAAAAGGGAGTGCATGTAGGCGATTTGTCTGGCGAGGTCGTCTTTTTGTTTAGTGGAACTGACTCGACAGTAGCAAATTGTAAAATGATCTGATCGAGAGCTTGACGAACTGTTCCCGAAAGTGAGCAGGCTTTCGACGTCAAACAATCTTGTTCCGCCTGGCGTTTTCTCGCATCTAATCGTTCCATCGTCCGCGTACTTTCTTAGTGTATTTTTGGAGAGTCCCGTAAGTTCGACCGCCTTACGGAGTGGAATGAGTGCCATGTTTTTAATCTAACACACATTCTGGGAGATTGTGGGAGGTATATGAATATTTTCGGAAACTGTTACAAGCCCTAGAGCGGAGAGCGGTTTCGGTAGCCGCTTTCCCCACCAGGGCTTTGGTCTGGAAGAGCTTGGCAATGGTCTCTACTTCTTTTTGAGCATGATTTAAGGGGGAAAGTCCAGGAATGGTGGGATCTCCCAGGGCGAGAAGACTGCCTGTGGTTGATTTGCCCTTGTCGGGTAAGTAGCGCAGGATGCTAGCACTGGGCAGGGACAATAGGGCGTAGTTGTCACTGAGGTACTCCTTGCCGTCAGTGAGGGCAGCAAAGGGAAGATAGTGCAGGATACCGTGGGGAACAATGGTGATAGTGGTGGTGTTGAGATGGGGCTGGAGGGGTACAATTAGCCAGTCGTGCAGGTTTTTAAGTTCTAGGGGATGGGGTTGATCTAAGTCAGCAAAGTCTTGGAAAAGTGTCAGTTCTTCGGTCAGTTGTTGGCGAGTGACATTGAGGGGGACAGTGTGGAAGCTGTTGCGGGTGATAATGAAGGCTAGGGTGCGTTCATCCGTGACAAAGTACTCGACTAGGGTAGTATCGCTATCCAGCAAGCCTTGGATTTCAGGGAGGGAGGCAACTTCTACAGTTTTTAAGCTAGCGATTTCAGGGTTTTGGACTTTTAATTGAACCAGCAAGTCCTGGTAGTCTTTTCGCAGAGCAGTTCGGTTGTTTTCGGTTTCGGCAATCGTTTCGTGATCCCACTGGTTTTTGGGACGGTTGCGGAGAGTTAGTAAACAGCTAGAGAAAATATCGCAGACTCTACCAAAAACTCTTATTATTTGTTAAACTTAAATTAGGTTAACACCGACAGGGATTATTATGTAACTTAAATTAAAGCCGAAAACCAAGGGTTTAGTAGTTGCGCTCTCTATCCCGGTGTTAGACTTTTTTGACATTTTTATGGCGCTCGCGGGATATTCCGTCAGAGAAGCGCGGAGATACCCCCTGGATGCTATTGCATCTTGCATTGGCGAGCCAGAATTTGCCTTTGGTAGGTTTTGGTAGCTAAAAAGTATCGGATAAAGACTGCTGATGAAACTCAATCGCTTTGCGGTATTGCCCTAGGCTATCCTAAGCAAGCCCGAGATTGTTGAGGGAGTTGGCTTCCCCGTGGCGGTCTTCCAGTTCGCGATAAATGCCTAGGGCTTCTTGCCAGGACTGGAGGGCAGCTTTATATTGACTGGTATTGTTCAATTCCTTGCTCAAACAGTTGGTCAGCTTTAGCCTGAAGTAAGTCTGAGGGGGTGGCTTCTTCCTGGGAGTTTTGAGTCTGTGCCCAGCTCGATTGAGCCATCAGTGGCACAGTTACAGTAGCAGAGAAGATAGCAGGAACCAGGGTTACCATCAACAGACGAACTCCCAGGTAATGTAGAACTATTGGCGGTAAACTCCTATCCCTCATCACAAATCACCATTATTCCTGGTTAATTGCCAATTGACCCAAACCCTTCAGTACCCTTAGAACGCTATACAGCTCATTTCCTGGATTGAAAATATCAAACAATTTAGAGACAGCGTACTGAGTTATTTCGCCTTTAACTAATTTGATAAACCTGAAGCTACTGCCATTCGTAATCAGTCCATAAACCGGTTTTTCAGGATAGGGATTTGACAGCATATAAGCCAGGAGTTGGGGTTTACCCACTTCCAAAGAAAAGGCCACTTTCTTGGATTCAATAACCACTACCAAAAACTGCTCCCATAACACCAATACATCGATATTTCCTCTGACGATAACTCCCCGGTCTTCTTCGGCAATTTCTACAGACTTCTCTGACTTGATGTGAAAAGGAGGCAAGTATAACCCTGCTAAATCTAACAAGGGAGAGAGCACAACCATTTTGACGGTGTTTTCTAACAGAGGAGGATATTTCGTTAAATTTGTATAACTAACCTTGACTCGGTCTAATCTTTCTTTTTCCGTAGCAGTAATTTCTGGCAAATCATCTTGCCACTCTCGAAAAAATTCGTTATCCTCAACTAAGTGAATCCCAAATTTTGTTTCTAATTCGTATAGAGTAATTTCTCTGGCTGGTATAGTTTGAATCATATCTAGCAATTCTCAGAACGAGTGAGGTAAAAATATCTGGGTTTTAGGGAGCTTCGGAGCAGGGAGTAGGGAGTAGGTAATATGGCCGCAAAACATATCACAATTCATTTAGGATTGGTATAGCCAGTGTTAATCCCTAGGGAATCTCAAATCTTACTTTAACTCTGACAGTTGCTTTTCTAATTCCCCTACCCGTTTTCGGTCCCCAAACTGTTCATAGATTGCCTTCGCTTGTTCTAACAAACTCACTCCTTCTTGCCGATTCCCACGAGCATACTGAACCTCCCCTAATCCAGCTTTGGCTGCTGCTAGTTCTTCCCAATGCTCAGTTGCTGTGGTCAGTTCTACTGCCTTTGAATAAGGACCCTTAGCTTCCACAACTAGTCCTATCCGTTTATACAAATCACCCAGTAAGCGATAAATCGGTGCTATTTTTTGATCGTTTTCTTGTCCTTCCAGGATTTCAATGGCCTCAGCCGTTAAATCGTAGTCAGCATAGAGTTCAGCTAGAGCTAAGGGCTTGAACTCCTTTGGTAGATTCTGTTCCTGAATCCGCCGAGCAATAACCTGAATTTCTCTAGCTTGATCTGACTTAATCCGCGTAAATCCTAGTCCTCCAGTGCTATCTTCTGTAGAGGCACGATTTCTATCAGTCTCGACGACCAACTTATAACTAACTCCAGGTTTTAGTGGCTTACTTCATTAAACTAAGCCGGTGAGTCGCCTCACCGACTCGTCTACCCTTCGGGAAGGCTACGCCAACAGAACCGTACGTGATAGTTTCCCATCATACGGCTCCTCATCATAGGAACCATTGTCATTGGTACCTCTAAAACGGATTTTCATCTATCTCATGTGAGTTGATTTTGTTTCCGTGTTTGGCATCGTGACAGTGGAGGTGTAATAATTCTAAATTTTTGTTTAGATTACTTCCACCTAAGGCACGTGGTATTATGTGATGTTTTTCCAACAAATCTCCATCTTTAAAGGTAAGTCCACAATGAGTACATTTCCCTTCTTGCCGTTCTAAAAGCTTTCCCTTCTGAGTGGTCATCTCAGGATGTTCTCTCATTCTGGTGCTCCAATAGATTAGGTCTCCATCGTAAGGGCTTCTGGTGTCCTGGACTTTTTTATGCCTGACAATTTCTGTTTTAGCATGTTTTGGGAGGCTAATACCCTCTTTAGTCATGAACACCCAGTTATCATCTCCGATGGTTCCCCAATATTTCTTGTTTACCCAGGATTTCGATTTCTTTGGATGTCTCCTGTATCCCCATCTTTGGAGTTTATTCCATAGCATGTTCCCTAAGTCGTTGAAGGTTTCTTTACTACAGACCCCTCTGTAGTAGTTACACCATCCACGTATAATAGGTTTAAGGTGGCGTATTAATGCTTCCTGAGGGGCAGCTCTATGTTTCCTAATGGCATTTGAGAGCTGCCCGTAATGCTCTTGGACTTTTTCCTTAGATGGTTTGATGATGGTTTTAAAGCCTTGTTTTGAGTGGTTTTTACCTGCTTTGTATTGACGTATGTTAGATCCGAGGAAGTTGAATCCGTCAAGGGTATGGGTCATTTGAGTTTTACTAGGCTTTAATTCCAAACCCATGTTATGTAGCCAGTTGTTAATCACTTCCTGACATTCTTCTACCACTTTCTGGTCTTTATGTAGGATGACGAAATCGTCAGCATATCTGATTAAGGCTAATCCCTTTTTGTAGTGGGTTTTTTTACCTTTTACAGAGTTGGCGTAATCCCATATGGCTTTTTCCATTCCGTGGAGGGCTATGTTCGCGCTTTAGTGGAGAGATGACTCCACCTTGAGGAGTACCCTCATTTGTAGGTGAGAATATCCCGTTATCCATCACACCGGCTTTTAACCAGGACTTTATTAGACGTCTCATGGATGGATAAGTATTTAATTTAGTTAGAAGTGCTTCGTGGTTAATTTTGTCGAAGCATTTGGCAATGTCAGCATCTAATACCCATTTAGGTTTTTTGTTAATGCTTACATATATTGCTCCGATGGCATCATGACATGAGCGTCCTGGTCTGAATCCATATGAGTTAGGTTCAAATTTGGCTTCCCATTCAGGTTCAAGAGCCTGAATGGCCGCTGCCTGTAATGCGCGGTCGTATATGGTCGGTATTCCTAATGGGCGTTTTTCCTTCCGTCCAGGTTTGGGTATCCATACCCTTCTGGTTGGTTGTGCCCTTTTTGAGATTATTAGGCTGTCTACTAAGGCGAGTCGTTGCTTACTTGTTAGAGCTTTCTTCCCGTCTATTCCAGCAGTCTTTTTGCCTTTGTTCTCTTGGGTAACCCTTCGGACCGCAATCATTTTGGCTGTCCAGGACTTCATCAGGATTTTTTGTAGTTTTCGTACCACGCGGACGTCTCCACGTTGAGAGGCTTGATATATTCGTTTTTGTAACTTCCACAAAGTCTTTTCTAGCTTTTGCCAGTTAACTTTGTTCCATTCTGACTGTGGAGCGAACCCCCGAGTTTTAGACTTATTCATTACTACTTACGACCATATCTTTTCCTATAACGTGAGTCTGTCTGCGTATCCTAGGTATTACCCTAGGCATTTGCTTCTGACTCAATCTTGTCCTCACATGACTTGCGGCTAGCTACCTACTCGAAATGTTCGACCTTTTCGAGAGTACATGTGAGAATTACCTCGTTCCTGATAATCATATTTTGAACTTTTAGGGCAGTACTGTTCACCGGGAGTTGTGGGAAATCTTATAAGAACCCAGAATCTTATAGTCCTTACTCCATTGACTATTTGTCTGTAGCGTGTCAACCTTATTTTCGCTACGTGTTGCTGACGATGATTCGGATGTACTTTCCTGTGCGTACCCATGAGTTCGTTGCCTAAGTTGACATCGATCAGGTTAAAGGATGTTTCGCTCGTTCGACCCTTGCATCAATTTATAGGTTTGCTATTTCTATAAATCAGGGTAGGGCTGTCACTCGGATTTCGCGAGGGTCAGAAGTTACCGAAACAATAGTGCAGCCTTTATGGTCAGCAGGTTAGGCATCATAGGAGTAAGGTTTTGTACTAAGGCTGCACTATTCTAAGGTTTTGTCTCCGGGATGGTTTTTCACCATCATGATTATCAAGTTGTCATGGTTTGTTGAACCAAGCAGCTAATCCTCCAAACCCTTATAGGGTAAGGTTTATAGCTAACGAGTCGCACCTGGATAAACAACCTGACAAATACCCTGTTGACAAACCTGCTCTCGACTAAATTCCTCAGTCCAATTCAAGCCTCGCCCTCTCACTGTTACCATGAAACTGCTAGCATCGGTGGCATCATGCCAGCTTAGAGTGGGCTTGTCAGTCAGTAAACGAGTTGCCCGTGGGCTGATAATGTAGGGAATAGAGGAGCTTACCGGACGTGCTCTGACAATTCTCCTGGAGCTTTTAATTCGCGGTGGTGGACATATGCCATTAATGCCTGTTGTTACCCCAGCAGGTACAGAGTGAGTTTTACCATGATCACAAAATAGTTTAACCCTAACCCCCGATGGTGGTCTCAGCAGATCCCCTGGATTTATCGTGGTATAGTTAGGCACTGGATGGAAACGTGACCATCCCTCCCGTTCTAGCTCAACTCTACCCGTGGTTTTAAAAATCCAATGCCCTGCCAGTACTGGCTTACTCACCAGGCTTCCCAACATAATCATAACTATGGTCAAGATCGGGGCAGAGCAAATCAGCTTACTTAGTCGATTCACTAGTCTTATCTTTAACACCTACTTGAGCATCTATACGTTCACGAGCCATCCCAACCCAGATATCTTCATCAGGGTTACGGATATCAGTATAGCGTAAACAAATTTTCCATTCTGCCAAGGCATTGTCTGGATCTTTTTCTGGTTTGTTTTCAATGACTTGCGCTAATAAACAGTGAGCCGCTGCCGGAGTTCGCGTAAAGGTTTTGTCTAGTTCAATAGCATCTCTGAGGTAGGTTTCGGCTTCGGCATAGCGTTCTTGCTTCAACCTAGCCCAGCCTAAGTTTTTCAATAATGCATATTGAGTTCCCGTTTCTGCTTCTGGCACAGTATCTAACCCCTTCAAAAGTAAAGATACCGCTTGGGAATAGTTTTTATCTTGAATATACAACCGCACCAATTCATTATAAGCAGCATCTAAACCCCCCTCTACCGCTAACCTATACTGAGTTCGCGCCTTATCCAACTCCTGTAAATCTTCATAAAGACGACCCAAATTGTAGTGCGCTTCGGCATTATCTGGATTGAGACTCAATGCTCGTTCATAATTAGACTGAGCACTTGACCAGTCTCCTTTATTATCATATTTGTCGAAACCCCATTTATTAAAGCAGTCCGAAATCAAGGGCAAAGATCCTCGAAAGCCAATTAACGAAACTAAAAGTACCACCGATAGTCCCAATTTTACTTCTTGCCAAAGATATTTTTTAATCCCTAATCCCGATAGAATTTCTTCAACACCTGTACGACCAGCTTTGGTTAAAACCCCCCCAGCTGTCAACAAGGTCAATGCACTCTGGGAAATCACCGCAAAAGAACCTATAAAACCCGGACTAGTACTTAAAAAACGGGAGGAAATATCTACCACTAGACTCACCGATGCCGTTAAAGAAGTAACTGTCAGTGCATTCCACAGCCAGTCGAAACGGTCTAAGCGATGAGTAGGTGCTTGTAGAAACCACCACCAGTAGTCTTGTGGGGGATGAAAGCTAGTCCGCCAATTAGTTAATTGCACAGTCTGAGTAATCAAACCAGCCTGCTTTTTCAATCTGCTATCTAACTCAATCAGTTTAATCAGTTTATCTTTAGAAATGTGGGCAATATCAGCAAATTTTTCCTGAACAATATTGCGAGCAATCAGGACACGAAGAATGGCTTCAGGAGATGGATTATTGTCAGTTTTTTCAAGGGCGGTCAGGGCAGCTTCATAACGATTGAGAGTAGACTCTAACTCTAGGATGCTCATTCAGCTAATAGCAAAGGGAATAGGGAGTAGGGAGTAGGGAGTAGGGAGTAGGGAATAGGGAGTAGGGAACAGCGGATCTGGGAACAGGGAGCAGTGGATCTGGAAACAGGCAAGATGCCTGTTCCACCAAGATGCCTGTTCCAGGCACCAGGTCAAACACCTTTAATGAGATGCACCCTTCTGATTTAGATCTTATCTAAAGGTATTCTGTCAATCAGAAATACTCCGGTATCATAACTTGAATAAATAAACAAGATCCAGGTGCGATCAATTTTTTAGCTCAGATTCACTACACTGTCTTGATGCAGTCGCTCATGGGGGAAACCCCCAAGACCGCGCTGCATCGCTGTCTGAGATAGTGTTAACTTTGAACAATTTGCCTTGGCCTACGATCATATCTGCAAATACCTAGCAGAAGAATATCCATCAGAGTTTTTTCAGTGGCTATTGGGTGAGGAACCTGATGATATTCAGGTACTTAAAACCGAATTAAGTGCTGAACCAATTCAAGCTGATGCTCTGAGTGTACTCCAAAGTACTAACCAAATTCTGCACCTAGAATTTCAAACCTTACCCCAATCTGAGCCACCATTACCATTTCGGATGTTGGACTATTGGGTCAGACTACACCGTAAATACCGATGTCCCATTGAACAGGTGGTGATTTTTCTCAAGTCTACGACCTCACAGATGGTATTCAATAACGAGTTTAGGGATACTAATACCTGGCACCGTTATCGAATAATTCGCCTGTGGGAGCAAGACCCATTACCACTGTTAGCCAATCGGGCTTTGTTACCCTTGGCCACTTTAGCCAGGAGTAATCGGCCTAATCTATTGTTGGAGCAAGTGGTTGCTGAAGTCGATAGAAGCGATGCAGCGCGGTCTTGGGGGTTTCCCCCATGAGCGACTGCATCAAGACATTGAAGAAAAACCATTACGGGGAAACCTAGCGGCCTGTGTAGATGTGCTGGCTGGTTTGCGGTTTGACAAAGATTTAGTGCGTCGATTGTTGAGGGAGGAAGTTATGGAAGAATCAGTCACCTATCAAGATATTATCCAAAAAGGAGTCCAAAAGGGACTCCAGCAGGGACTCCAGCAGGGACTCCAGCAGGGACTCCAGCAGGGACTCGACCGAGGAAAGCAGCAGGAAGCGGTATTAATTGTGATGCGTCAGCTAACCCTGAGGTTAGGTTTAATTGACCCTGGGCTCCAAAAGAAGATTGAGGAATTATCCATTACTCGATTGGAGGAATTGAGTGAAGCCTTGTTGGATTTTGAGACAGCAACCGATTTAGCGGTTTGGTTGGATCACGGCTGAGATTGAACTGTTAGTGTTCACCTTGTCAGAGGAAGTTATGGAAGAATCAGTCACCTATCAAGATATTATCCAAAAAGGAGTCCAAAAGGGACTCCAGCAGGGACTCCAGCGAGGAAAGCAGCAGGAAGCGGTATTAATTGTGATGCGTCAGCTAACCCTGAGGTTAGGTTTAATTGACCCTGGGCTCCAACAGCGGATTGAGGGATTATCCATTACTCGATTGGAGGAATTGAGTGAAGCCTTGTTGGATTTTGAGACAGCAACGGATTTAGCGGTTTGGTTGGATCAGCAGCCTTAGGGCTGAAATCTTGATTTTTCGTTTCAGTATTTAAGTCCTAAAAAAAAGCGATCGCATTTCCTAATCCGATCGCTTTTTGCGGTTCTTCAGTTCTGTCAATACTTTGCTGCTGTCAAGGATTAGGATGCCAGGGCGACTTCCACGGTCTGCTGCAATTCACCATTTTGATACATTTCAATCATCACATCGGAGCCACCGATAAACTCTCCCTTAATGTACACTTGAGGAATAGTTGGCCAGTTGGAATATTCTTTGATTCCCTGGCGAATCTCGTAATCTTCTAGTACGTCTACGGTTTCGTACTTAATTCCTAGGCTATTCAGAATTTGGACAACGTTATTAGAAAAGCCACACTGGGGCATTAGTTTGCTGCCCTTCATGAATACCAAAATTTTGTGCTCTTGTGTTAATTTTTCTATTCTCTCTTTCAGTTCTGGTGTCATCGTTGTCTTAAACTCCTGGGATATCTAGATAGTTATTTCGATAGTCGATATTATATTAGTCTAGCGGGCGCGAAATCCTAGACTCTTCCAATTATGACTTAGGCCAGTTTACTGCTTGCCAGCCCAAGCTTCGGGGGTATAGGTTTTTAGAGCTAGGGCGTGAATGGCCTCCGTTGCCAACTCTTCGCTTAGGGCTCCATAAACCAGCTGATGTTGTTTCACCAAGGATTTACCTTCAAACTCGGAGGAGACAACAGTGGCTTGGAGATGGTTACCACCCCCTAAATCTTCTACTTTTACCTGAGCATCCGGTATCGATTCTTTAATCTTTTCTTCAACTTGCTGTGTACTAATCGGATCCATTTTTTTTATTCCAGTTTCTATTGGAATTTCTAAAATACACTAAAATTTAACGTAAGCATATGCGCTACGCGCACGCTACTTAAGGTGCGGTCAGCGGTCAGCGGTCAGCTTTCCGTAACTCAGATCAAACCAATGCTTACCTCTTGTTTTATTCAAAAGCACCTCAAGTAGCGTGCCCATAAGCTGTTCGCCCAGCGTGGCCATTCGCGTAGCGTGGCCAACGGCCAAGGCCATTGGCTGATAGCTGATAGCTGATAGCTTACAATTTAACTGCCTTTATTAGAACCAGCGGACGAGGTGGGCTGGCTATTGCCATTTCTAGGAAAGGGAGAATCGACGAATCCTAGCTCAAACAGCTGTTGGTAGGATTTTTTTCCCAATTCCCTGGTTGGATTTTGAGACCGAATAATTTGAATTAACAAGGGCACAGCTAATTCTGGCTGGTCATTGGCTCGATGGACTAGGGCTAGCCGATAGGTAGCTTCATCTCGCTTTTCAGCAGTTTCCAGGGCTTTTTGCCGTTGAGACTCGTAGACTCGGTTGTCAATGCCGGAAAAACTGGAAGCCAGCTGTTGGTAAAAGTTAGACAACTGGTTGAATATCTGACGTGCCTCTTGGAGTTTTTTGGCCGCTACGCTATAGTTCCCTGAATCAATAGCGTTCGTCGCCTCTTGCATCATCCGCTCTCCCCCCGGCATACTCAATAGGCTGTCTTCTTGAGTCAACGGCCCGGTATTGTTGGGGTCAGTGATGTCTGATTCTACTTGGATATCAGCACCTTGCGCCTGTGCTGGTGGCAGTACTACCAAAGCTGCCATCACGGGAAGAGCAACGAAACAGGCGAGCCTGACCGGATTAAGAGTGCCAGAATAAACCATACTATAGCTTTGGGAATTGGTTACCTAAAATAATAGAGTAAATCCAAACTATTGGTATAGTACCATTACCACAAACGATTAAGGGCTTCTTGGAAAGGTAAAGCAGGTACCAGAGTTGTTGGATCTAAGGTTCAGACTGAAAATAGTCCTAAAAGGTTCCCTATTCATCCCCGATGCCTATTAAAACAAACCTATTCCGTGGAAACTACTCCTGGTTTGAAGTCGGTTTTGAATAAACCAGCATCGGGAGTATGGCAATTACAGGTGGTGGATGATGTAGCGATGGATACGGGAAGGTTGAATAGTTGGGAGTTGATTTTGGGAGTTGGTTGAAGGGTTAAGGTTAGTGGGTTTAAGGTTAGGGGGTTGAACGCGAACGCGTGGCCAAAGGCCAAGGTTGAACGCGAACGCGTGGCCTTTTGGCCAAGGTTAGCTAGCTGATCGCTGATCGCTGATCGCTGATCGCTGATCGCTGATCGCTGATCGCTGAATGCTTACAGGTTAACTGGTTACCTTTGAAATTAACGATAAATAGAGATAAGACTTGATAAGTACCTGTTTTTCTGGCTTTAATGCCTGATTTCTATCCCTTCATCCATCTTTGGTGTCTTGATTAATTTTGACAGCATTAAAACGTCTCGTTATACTACTTTTGTAGTACAAGTGAAAGCAAAGTTTTTCCTTTGGCTTTGCGAAGCTAATGAATTTACCCAAGTCATGAATTTATTTAAGTAAGACTCAATTAACCTTGGGTCAGTGGTCCGTGAGCCATTACCCATTACCGATTATCCTTGGGTATTTCACTCAGCTAACCTTCAAGCAGCTAATCTTCAACCAGCCAACCTTCAACCAGCTAACCTTCAACCAGCTAACCTCCAACCAGCCAACCTTCAACCCGCTAACCTTCAACCCGCTAACCTTCAACCCGCTAACCTTCAACCCGCTAACCTTCAACCCGCTAACCTTCAACCCGCTAACCTTCAACCCGCTAACCTTCAACCCGCTAACCTTCAACCCGCTAACCTTCAAAATTGAGCCACCCATCTGTGGTCTTAGCTATGCATCTTACAACATCTGAAATCGATACGGAACGAGTAGCACTGACGGCTTACGATTTGTGGAAATCTTATGGCGTTCGCGTAGCGGCTCCAAAGGAGCATCGCACTGTCGTTAGTGGAGTTAGTTTTACCCTAAATCCTGGGGAAGTTTTGGGTTTACTTGGACCGAATGGTGCGGGTAAAACGACTACGGTGGGAATGCTCTACGGCGCAGTTGTGCCTAGTCGTGGCTTTGTACAGTTGGGTCAATATCAGGTACATTCTCAAGGGCGACAGGTTCGTTTTTCCATGGGGATTGTTACTCAAGAGGA
The DNA here is from genome assembly GCF_010672265.1 of Moorena sp. SIO3A2. Classification (NCBI taxonomy): domain Bacteria; kingdom Bacillati; phylum Cyanobacteriota; class Cyanophyceae; order Coleofasciculales; family Coleofasciculaceae; genus Moorena; species Moorena sp. SIO3A2. The sequence goes on along the minus strand of NZ_JAAHHC010000076.1, from coordinate 2,147 downwards.
TAATCTTGACCCGGACTTCACCGTATTTGAGAATTTGGTTGTCTTTGCCCACCACTACCGGATCACCGGTAAGTCAGCTCGGACACGAGCAGGGGAGTTACTGGAGCTCGTGGGGCTACAGGATTATGCTCAGCGGCGGATTGATGAGCTATCTGGTGGCTTGAAGCGGCGTTTGGTATTGGCACGAGCCTTGATTAATCATCCCCAAGTCGTGTTTTTAGATGAGCCTACTACAGGACTTGACCCGGATGCACGGCAGGATTTTTGGAAGCTGGTGATTCACCTGAAACATCAGGGGTGTGGGGTGTTGTTGACTACTCACTATATGGATGAAGCACAACGGTTATGCGATCGCTTAATCTTACTTCAGCAGGGTAAGGTGATTGACGAAGGTACCCCCGATGACCTGATTGAGCGCACTGTTGGTAAAGAGCTAGTGGAGATTGAGGGAATCTCGCCAGATATCCTGCAACAATTAGCGACTCAGTACGGAACTTGGTATCGCACCTTTGGCAGTAACTATCTGATTGCATTACCTATGGACAATCCCCAACCTCTCTGGCAGGACCTAAATACGATTCCATCTGTTAGTCTAACCCGCCGCCGCACCAACTTAGAAGATGTATTTTTACGACTGACCGGAACATCATTGGATTGATTAAGTTAGACAGGTTTACTATCAACATCCGGTTTACTAATTGTAATATCTTATATTGGGATATTTGTAATTAGTTAGGACTTACGAAGTTTAGTTGGGCATAATTTTAGGGGGGAATGATGTCAAAGTCCCCCAGAATTGGGGGATTTAGGGGGCAATGGGTAAGTTCTGTTAATAATTAATTAGTAATTTTGTAAAATCTTAAAATAAAAATGAAAGGAATTTCTGTAACATTTTGGGGTATCTACTCGGTCTGGCATCGTCATGCCAAAGTGTATCAAAAAACTTGGCTAGTCAATAGTTTACTCCCAATTTCTGAACCTATAATCTATCTGATTGCCTTTGGCTATGGTTTAACTCCCCTAGTGGGAGATGTTTCTTACTATGGTCAACCCACATCTTACTTGAACTTTATAGCTCCTGGAATGATCGGACTTGGGGTACTATTTCAGTCATTCTTTGAGGGAGCATTTGGGAGTTTTTTTCGCTTGAGTTTTCAAAAAACTTGGCATGCACTGCTGACAGCACCGTTGACTTTCATGGAAGTATTTATTGGAGATTGGCTATGGGCAACTACAAAGGGAGCTCTAGCTGGTACCATCACAGGGTTAGTAGCGGTGATCTGGGGACTTTACTCTGGCTGGCAATTGCTGGTATCTTTTCCTGTAATTATTTTGGGGAGTATGCTGTTTAGTGCTATTGGGCTATTTACAGCCGGAACGGTGCGTACTGTTGATCAGATTAATGTGCCAATTTTCTTGTTTATGATACCAATGTTTACTCTCTGTGGTACTTATTTTCCTAGGGATACATTACCCACTGGACTGGGTTATGTTGTTGCTATTTTACCCCTATCATCGATAGTTGATTTGTTACGTTGGCCTTTAGGGTTACCAGAGTTCTGGTTTTTAGAATTAATCTGGTTGTTGGTATGTACTGCTGTGTTTTCTAGGCTAGCTTGGCGTCAGATTTATCCGATTCTATTCCGTTGATTAGTCAAAGGGAGTAGGGAGTAGGAAAAGAGAGGGAAGTGTGGGAAGTGTGGGAGGTGTGGGGAGGTGGGGAGATGGGGAGATGGGGAGATGGGAGCATGTCACTTATGCAGAACATTTGTACGCTTATTTGGGTAATCGGTAATAGGTAATGGGTAATAGGTAATGGGTAATAGGTCTGAGGGGGAGCATGTCACCTATGAATATTTGTACATTATCTATAGCTCCCGGGTTTAAGCTTGCGCTAATCGGAAATAGGTAAGCATTCAGCCGTCAGCCGTCAGTGGTCAGCCGTTAGTGGTCAGCCGTTAGTGGTCAGCTTATTGTATTCAAAAGCTGTTCGTAAAGTAGCGTGCCCATAGCGCTAATCGCTGATAGCTGATAGCTGATAGCTGATAGCTGATAGCTGATAGCTGATAGCTGATAGCTGATAGCTGATAGCTGATAGCTGATAGCTGATAGCTGATAGCTGATAGCTGATAGCTGATAGCTGATAG
>NZ_JAAHHC010000075.1:0-24667 GCF_010672265.1 Moorena sp. SIO3A2 | reverse complement strand
TGCTCTTATTGTCTATTGCCTATTGCCTATTGCCTATTGCCTATTGCCTATTGCCTATTGCCTATTGCCTATTGACTATTGCCTATTGCCTATTGCCTATTGCCTATTGCCTATTGCCTATTGCCTATTGCCTATTGCCTATTGCCTATTGCCTATTGCCTATTGCCTATTGCCTACTCCCTACTCCCTGCTCCCCTACATATATTCCTTAAAATCGTCTAAGGGTTCATCAAAATCATCAGGTAATGGTAGAACAAAGGTTCCTTTTAATATACCTGAACGACGTTTATTGCTAGCATATATAAAAACAGGGGCGAAACCGCGCCTATTCTAAATTATCTTGAATTACCAATTCTAAATTCTACATTCTAAATTCTAAATTCTAAATTCTAAATTCTACATTCCCAATTCTAAATTCTACATTCCCAATTCTAAATTCTACATTCTACATTCAGAAACCTTGCTATCCCAAGTAGCAGCCAGAATCGATATCATTGAAGAGCGATGCAGCGCGGTCTTGGGGAGCCAGTGCGGTCTTGGGGGTTCCCCCCATGAGCAACTGGCGTGGTTTCCCCCATGAGCGACTGCATCAAGACATAGACAACAGCAGCGTAACCTATCTGCTTGCGTGCAACTGTTGGCTGGGGTGAAATTTGATGAACAGTTAATTCAAGCTTATTTTCGGGAGGATATGATGCAAGAGTCAGTAGTTTATCAACGAATTATTCGCCAAGGATTAGAACAAGGATTAGAACAAGGATTAGAACAGGGATTAGAGCAAGGATTAGAACAGGGATTAGAACAAGGAAAGCGCAATGAAGTGAATTTAATTATCCGTCTACTTAACCGTCGCTTAGGTGAAATCAATCCCCAATTACAAAATAAAATTGAGGAATTATCCTTTCAGCAGTTGGAGGATTTAGGAGAAGCGTTGTTAGATTTTGAAACGGAAGTGGATTTGACCAATTGGTTGAAGCAGTTTAGGGATAAGTAAGATCCGGTTAGGTGTCGCACTCAGCTATCAGCTATCAGCTATCAGCTATCAGCTATCAGCTATCAGCTATCAGCTATCAGCTATCAGCTATCAGCTTTTTAAGAAAACAAGTAAGCATTCTTTTAATCTTTGTTACGTCAGCTGACGGCTGACGGCTGACGGCTGACGGCTGACGGCTGACGGCTGACGGCTGACGGCTGACGGCTGACGGTTAACCACTCATATAGAAATGCTCCCTATTTTATAAAAACTTCACCCAATTGAAAAATGCTATAATTTATCAGGTTCTGCCTCTTGCCTTTCCCTAAGGGATATAGCGCTACGCGCAAGTTAGAAGTAAAAAGTCAGAAGTCAGAAGTAAGCTATGACTAAGTTAGGGTGCCCGTAGCCCATTAGCACCTCAAGTAGCGTGGGCGTAGCGCTTAGGCTGAATACTTAAATTGGCAGTGGCGGAAGATTGGTAAATCCAGGGTGCTTTCAATAAGTCTATTTTTTGAATAACTATTGTAGAGCAGTGGATGGCAATGACTGACAATACATCTGATGCCCAACTCGACTTTCTGTTAGAGGTACTAAAAGCAATTGCTTCCAGTAATGGTAATCAGCAGGTAGTTGAGAAATTACTGGAAGCAAATACAGATAAACTTAATCAGACCTTAGCAGATAAATTGCGGGATTCGGCAACAACTACTCTTGAAGAATTAAAACCAGATCAAGCCACATCCCTAGCAGCAAATATTGTTGAATTTAGCAAAATAGTAGCAAAATTATCCTTGGGTGACAAAGCTAGCAATATAGAAATTGCCATCACTGGCTATGAAGTCGCACTAACTCTTTACACCCGTGAAGATTTTCCGTTTGATTGGGGATTAACTCAAAGGAATCTTGGAAATGCTTACTTTAACAGAATCACAGGTCAGAAAGCAGAAAACCTTGAAATTGCCATCGCTTGTTACCAATTGGCTTTAGAAGTACACACCCATGAAGCTTTTCCGGTTGAATGGGCAAAGATTCAATACAATCTCGGTCTTGCTTACTCTAACAGAATCACAGGTCAGAAGTCGCAAAACCTAGAAGAGGCCATCGCTTGCTACAAATTGGCAGAAGTACGCACCCGTGAAGCTTTTCCTGAAGATTGGGCAAATACTCAATTCAGACTTGGGCTTGCTTACCGTAACCGAATAAAAGGAGAGAAAGCAGAGAATATAGAAGAAGCCATCGCTTGTTACCAAGAAGCTCTTAGAGTCAGAACCTTTGAGGCATTTCCAATTGATTGGGCAATGACACAATATAATCTCGGTAATGCTTACGGTGACCGCATCAAAGGTGAGAAAGCAGAGAATATAGAAGATGCGATCGCTTATTACCAAGAAGCTCTTAGAGTCAGAACCTTTGAGGCTTTTCCTGAAAAATGGGCAAATACACAAAATAATCTCGGAAATGCTCACTCTAACCGAATAAAAGGAGAGAAAGCAGAGAATATAGAAGATGCGATCGCTTGTTACCAAGAAGCTCTTAGAGTTCATACCTTTGAGGCTTTTACTTATGATTGGGCATCGACACAAAATAATCTCGGTAATGCTTACCGTGACCGCATCAAAGGAGAGAAAGCACAGAATATAGAAGATGCGATCGCTTGTTACCAAGAAGCTCTTAGAGTTCATACCTTTGAGGCTTTTACTTATGATTGGGCAAGGACTCAAAATAATCTCGGTAATGCTTACGGTGACCGCATCAAAGGTGAGAAAGCACAGAATATAGAAGATGCGATCGCTTGTTACCAAGAAGCTCTTAGAGTCAGAACCTTTGAGGCATTTCCAATTGATTGGGCAATGACACAATATAATCTCGGTAATGCTTACGGTGACCGCATCAAAGGTGAGAAAGCAGAGAATATAGAAGATGCGATCGCTTGTTACCAACAGGCTCTTAGAGTTTTTACCTTTGAGGCATTTCCAATTGATTGGGCAAGGACACAAAATAATTTCGGTGCTGCTTGCTATCAAGGAATAAAAGGTGAGAAAGCAGAGAATATAGAAGATGCGATCGCTTGTTACCAACAGGCTCTTAGAGTTTTTACCTTTGAGGCTTTTCCCCAAAACTATCTACATACTAACCATAACCTTGGTTTTGCTTACCGAGATGCTCAAAATTTACCGGAAGCTTACAAGGCTTTTGATGCTGCCATTAAAATAGTAGAATTCCTGCGAGATGAAATTATTTCTGGTTCTGGAGTAGAAGAATACAAGACTAAACTAGCTGAAGAGAACCACCGAAGCTATGGAGGCATGGTAGAAGTTTGCCTAGCCTTAACTAAAATCACTGAAGCCATTGACTATGTTGAACGGAGCAAAACCGGCAATTTAGTTGAAGAGATTCTCAGCCGTGACCTGAAAACTATCTTTCCTGTAGATGTTGCTACTCAACTAGAAAAATACAGGGATGAAATAGCAGCAGGTCAGAACCAAATCCAACAGGGAAAAGCTGACAATCCAAAAGTGTTAGCACAACGTCTTCAAGAATTGCGACAGCAGCGCAATGATTTACAAGACTACTATTTCCCTATCGGTTCTAGGTTTAAGTTTGAGCAATTTCAGCAGAAGCTGGATCACCACACTGCCATTGTCGAGTTTTATATTATAAGGGATAAGCTGCTCAGTTTCATCTTTACCGGTCAAACCCAGCAGCCTATCGTTTGGGAATCTGAGCCAAAAGACTTTTACAAATTAATAAAATACCTCAAAGGCTATCTCATAGCCTACTATACCAAAAAATACCATTGGCAACGCCGTCTGAATACTCGCCTCCATCTGTTGGCAAAAATTATTCACATAGATGACATCATTCAGCAAATCCCCGAAAAATGCGATCGCTTAATTTTAATCCCCCATCGCTTTTTACATTTATTCCCCCTTCATGCCTTACCGATTACCAGTCAGCAGGGAGAAGGTAAACCTAAAATTCTAATGGATCGCTTTCCAGCAGGGGTAAGTTACGCCCCTAGCTGTCAACTACTCCAACTTACTCAAACTAGACAACGCCCAGAAGAGTTTACCCACCTGTTTGCGGTTCAAAATCCGAATGCTAATTTACCTTACACTCCTATCGAGGTAGAAGTAATTAAAGGCTACTTCAATCCACCACCAGATACAGAAGTTCTTGTGGAAAACGCTGCTACCAAAGCCGCCATCGATAGCAAACCTCTCAACAGTTACCACTGTTTACATTTTAGTTGTCACGGTTACTTTAATTACCAAGAACCCCGGAAATCCGCTCTAATTCTGGCCAATGTCCAACCGACCTCTGCTGAAACCAATCCGGAGCGCTATTTACGGATAAGTGAAGAGGAAAAATATGACCTAGACCAATGTTTAACTATCGATGATGTCTTTGAGTTACAATTAAAACAATGTCGCCTGGTCACCCTTTCCGCTTGTGAAACTGGATTAATTGATTACAATAACATCAGCGATGAATACATTGGGTTACCCAGTGGTTTCCTAGTGGCGGGGAGTCCAGCAGTAGTTAGTAGCTTGTGGATGCTAAACGATTTATCGACAGCGTTGTTGATGATTAAATTTTATCAGAATCTGCGAGAGCAGATACCTTTAGCAGTTGCCCTTAACCAAGCGCAACTCTGGCTGCGGGATAGCACCAAAGAAGAATTAGAGGAGTGGGCAAGCCATTTGCCCTTGATTCTGAGTCACCAAGAACAGTTAGGCGACTGGTTTTATAAGCTAGATTCTATGGAAAAACCTTTTCATAACCCCTACTATTGGGCAGCTTTCGTTGCCATTGGCAACTAGTAGTTTATAGTAATTAAATTGGGATATTTTAACATGACATTTGCACAAAAAAACGTTAAAGCGTTTATAAAGTTACTAAAAAATAATCCAGACCTGTTGAATACTCAAGACAGACAAACTCTCTTGGACAAGATTCCAGAAGATTTTCAAGAAATATCCAAATTACTATTAGATTGGTGCAATAAATTACCAGAAATTAATACTGCTTTGCAGCAAGTACGTAGAAGTCTCCCAGATGATGAACCAATTGGTGAGAGGCCAGCTGCAGCCGCTTTCCCCACTGCAGAAACTAAAGCTGAGTATGAAAAGAACTTGAAAGAAGAACTACTCAACGCTCTCCGTCAGAGTTCTCCCCCAGAAACCGAAAAACCCAACACTCCCACTGATGACTGATACCGCCTTGCGACTCAAAAACCCCAGCGTCACCCTTTATGCTTTTCATCTCTGCCAAGACTTAAGCCAAGAACTGGAACAGTTGCGACCGGATGCGGATCAGTTGTGGCAACACTGTGCTAACCTCAGCCAACCCCTAGGTATCCCAGACCTGAAATCTTTACCGGAAAAAATACCATCCCCTCTAAGCGAAACAGGGAATACTCCCTTAACCTACACTGCACCACTGCAACTAGCAGGCTCTCCCCTAACGGTCCAGGTCTATCCGGCTAAAATTCATGATACTTATGCCGTTGACCTAACCCTGTATTGCCAGAATACTACTGTTGCAGCTAGTGAATTTAGTCACTTCAATCCCCAAGGGTGCCTCCTAGCCAGCAACATTCAAGCTTCCTTGGGACAAACCTTAGTGCTCTATGGCGAACCCGTGGGCACTCTTGAGGAAGATAGAAAGTTAGCCGATGCCTGTGTGGATGCTTTTTTCCAGGGAAGCGACCAAAAACCGCAGTTTATGGCATCTGGGCAGTTATTTGGTAGTCCAATTTTTGCCTATGACAACCGTAAGGAGAAACCAACGGAGCAATGTCACCTTCTGGTCTGGTTAAACCGTAACCCAGAAACCTCAAAGCTGGTTGAAAAGACTTCCTTGTCTTTTTTCAATCTGTTGTGCTGTCGCAGTAAAATCCTGTTTGCTTATGATCAAGCCCGTTGGTGTTATCGCCAAACTAGAGCACTCTATAGCCAACTGGAACAAGAGGTTAAAGGCTTCAAGGAATTGCCAAGGGAGCCAGAAACACGGCTAGAGCAACTGAAGCAGAAACTGACGGAGATGCCACCCAAGACCTTTGAGTATGCTGGTTATCTGCGAGACATGGAGGACCACAAAAATGCGATCGCTACCAATGACTACAACTATGACTACTGGCTAAACAAAATCTGTGAACATAGCCTCGAAGACGATACTATCAAGTTTTTGGAAGACTTCTTCAACCAAAGAACTAAACGGTTTAAAAAACAGATTGAAACCGACCTGAATTATCTCAAACCCGGTCAGCAACTATTTGACCAGATGCTTGGTAGTATCCGAGGCATTGTGGACATTGAGCAGGCAGAATGCGATCGCGCTTTGGAAAAAGCCCTCAGAGATAAGGAGAAAGCTGCTGAAGAACGAGAAAAACAATTAGAGTCAATTCGGCATCAGGAACAGAAAGCTGCTGAAGAACGAGAAAAACAATTAGAACGTTGGATTGCCCTGGTCGGTACTGGTTTAGCAGTTAGTGGTATTTCGTCCCAAACTGCTGCTAAACCGGTAGAGTCTATGATCACCCAACTATACCCGGAACAATCCTTAGATTGCCCCACTGCTGGTGTTACACCTTGCTTGATTTACACTCTCGTGTTTGTGCTATTTCATGTAGGAGTTGGTGCGATCGCTGGGTTAATTATGGATCGAATTATCAAATTGGTATCAAAATGAGTACTCAAGGGAACAGGGAATAGGGAATAGGGAATAGGGAATAGGGAATAGGGAATAGGCAAGAGCCAAGAGGCAAGAGCCAAGAGCCAAGAGGTAAAAAATCCTGTGTACCTCATTAGCCTATAAACCGCTATATATAGCACTACGCATTCAGATGTTTGACATTGTCTTGATGCAGTCGCTCCTAAACTCCGAAACGTGAGTCTAGCTTACTTCTGACTTCTGACTTCTGACTTCTGACTTCTGACGCTAAGCGTAGCGCTATAGCTATTTGTCTGGAAGTAGCCCATTTAATAACACCCCAAGAATACTAGAAAGTCCAATCCCTTCCAAGGCAAACCCTCCTGCATTGACGCTCATTCCCCCTACCCCTAGCATTAAAATTACAGCAACGATCACAAGATTACGGGATTCTAATAAATCTGCGCTAGAGCGAACAATACTGTTCATCCCAATCACCACAATTGTGCCAAATAAAATAATTAAAATTCCTCCCATTACTGGCACAGGAATAGTTTTTAAAAGGGCTTCTAACTTTCCTAAAAAAGAGAGTAAAATAGCGATAATAGCTGCCCAGGTCATAATCGCTGGATTAAAGGTTTTTGTTAAGGCAACTGCCCCTGTAACTTCCGAATAGGTGGTGTTGGGAGGACCCCCAACAAAAGCCGCCAATGTTGTTGCTAATCCATCCCCTAACAGGGTGCGATGTAAACCGGGTTCTTGAAGATAATTATTTCCAGTCACAGAACTAATGGCTAACACATCCCCAATATGTTCAATGGCAGGAGCGATCGCAACGGGTACAATAAATAAAATTGCTGGTAAACTAAAACTGGGTCTGGTAAATTCAGGTATTTGAAACCAAGGAGCTTGACTAACAAGTGTAAAATCCACCATCCCTAACGGTAAAGTTACCAGATAACCGACTCCTATCCCCATCAAAATCGGAATTAATCGTAAAAAACCCCGCCCTAAAATGGCAGTTAGCATCGTGGCTAATAGAGAAATCATTGCTACACTAATTGCCATCCCTTCGCTGTATCCTTCCCCAGCTTCTGATGCCATTTTTACAGCAGTTGAAGCTAAACTCAGACCAATCACCATAATCACTGGTCCGGTGACAATCGGGGGTAAAATACGGGTAATCATACCCGAACCGCGCCAAAAAATAATTAGACTTAAAATCAGATAAACAATGCCAGCAGCTGCAAGTCCAGATAAGGTTGCAGGCAAACCATATTTCTGAACACTCAAGGTGATGGGGGCGATAAAGGCGAAGGAAGAAGCGAGATAAACGGGAATTTTACCCCCCGTAACCAGTTGAAAACATAACGTTCCCACACCAGAAGTAAACAGGGCAACATTCGGGTTTACTCCCGCTAAAATGGGGACTAACACCAACGCACCAAAGGCAACAAACAGCATCTGTGCCCCGAGGAGGATATCTTTAAAACGGAAGTTATAAACTGTTGAAACTGTGCTAGATTGAAGGTCTGGGTTTGGTGAATGTTCAGGGAATTCACTCATGAGTTGCGGACGCTTTTGTCAATTGCTTAAAAGTTATCTTACACTGAACTCAGTCAGGAAGCATGGAAATTATTCCATATCATAACTCGGGATTGATTCAGTAATTCCTCAAGGGACATTACCCACCAAAGCTGATAGAATTCCAAACAACTAGCTTATAACTTGATAATTACAAAAAACATGGAACAGAAAGCAACTGCGTCTACTAAACTAGTCACCGGTAACTTTGTGGTGATCCAGGGAGATATCAATCGCAGAATTGGCGATGGTGGTGCTAGCCTCTGGAAAAAGACCTTCAACACAGGGGGACGCTACAAGGGCGGCGCTGCGATCCTGATGTTGATGGTTAAGGGATTGACAGCAACCGACAGTGATGCAGAGGTCAAAATCAATGGTAAAAGTGTAGGGAAGATCTACTCCTACGAGGGAGCTAATCCGAATCACTGGTTTACCCAAATCATTAACATTGGTGCTGGCATCCTGAAGGATGGGGATAATGAGCTGGAGGTTGAAGCCGTAGATTTGCCAAACCCCTCTGCTGGCGACCTCTATAACGATTTTTATATACGGGATGTGGTTTGCTTCTTCCAGCGGGAAGATTAGGAAACGTCTTTTATAGCAACGGAACTATAGTTTAGGACATACTTTTTGGTGTGAAGGGAACAGCGGATCCCCCCTAACCCCCCTTACTAAGGGGGGAAGGGAAAGCGGATCCCCCCTAACCCCCCTTACTAAGGGGGGAAGGGAAAGCGGATCCCCCCTAACCCCCCTTACTAAGGGGGGAAGGGAATAGGGAACAGGAAGTGTGGGAAGTGTGGGAGGTGTGGGAGGTGTGGGGAGTGAGATGAGTAAGTGGCTCCCCAAGACCTCACTGCATGGTTACTCCCGATTCCCGATTCCCGATTCCCGATTCCCGTTCCCCTCCTGGGAGGGGTTAGGGGTGGGTTCCGATTCCCGATTCCCGACTCCCGATTCCCTATTCCTCTACTCGCTCACCAGTCAAGCTAAAGGCACGAGCTTCGGTAATTTTAACTAGAACTAGCTCACCTTTAAGGTGATTAATATCCCCAGAGAAGAACGTGAGACGATTTCCTTTGGTTCTGCCCATCACTTGAGTATTGTCTTTGGGATTCTGGTCTTCCACCAGCACTTCCTCAATCCGTCCCAGATAACGTTGCGATCGCTCAGCTGCTTTTACCGCAACTAGGTGGTTGAGACGTTGAAGGCGATCGCATTTGACCTCCTCAGAGAGCTGATTTTCCCACAATGCGGCTGGTGTGCCAGGACGAGGGGAATAGGCAGCGGTATTGAGCTGGTCAAAGCCAATATCTTCTACTAGTTTTAGGGTATTTTCAAATTGTGCTTCCGTTTCCCCAGGAAAGCCCACAATCGCATCTGCACTAATGGAGGCATCGGGCATATAGTCCCGAATGGTATTAATAATCCGGCGATATTTCTGGTGGGTATAGCCCCTTGCCATAGCTTTGAGAATATCGTTATCCCCAGATTGGAAGGGAATGTGGAAATGTTCGCACACTTCCGGCAACTCATGACAGGCGCGGATCAGCCGTTCTACAAAGTAGCGGGGGTGACTAGTAGCAAACCGGAGCCGCTCAATGCCTGGCACATTGCTAACATAATACAGTAAATCTGTCAAGGTGTGCTGATGCCGCCCCGATTCAGTCACCCCTGGTAAGTCACGTCCGTAAGCATCAATATTTTGTCCTAATAGGGTGATTTCCTTATAGCCAAGCCGTCCCAACTCCTCCATTTCTGCCCGAATCGCTTCTGGAGTACGGGATTGCTCTAAACCTCGGACATTGGGCACTACACAGTAGCTGCAGCGTTCGTTACACCCATAAATTATATTTACCCAGGCGCTAATGCTGCTGTCCCGTCTTGGTTTAGTGATGTCTTCAACAATATGAATTGGTTCTGTAGCAACTAGCTGGTTGCCATCAAATACCTGGTCTAGCAAATCCCCCAAACGATTGGCATGTTGGGGTCCCATGACTAAGTCAACTTCTGGGACTCGCCGCAGCAGTGCTTCTCCCTCCTGTTGTGCCACACAACCAGCTACTACCAAGGTCAGGTCTGGTTGTTGGTGTTTGCGCTTTGCCTGTCTTCCTAGGTAGGAATAAACCTTTTGCTCAGCATTATCTCGAATGGTGCAGGTGTTGTAGACAATTAAGTCAGCCTCGTTGGGATTTTCTGACCACTGGAAGCCGATATCCTCCAGAATTCCAGCCATCCGCTCGGAGTCGGCTTTGTTCATCTGGCAGCCAAAGGTGGTGATATGGTAGCGGCGGGGAAATGAGGTCATCTTACGTTAAACAGCTAAGGATTCGATCAGGGGATCTTCTCTAATTATAGATTTCTCAGACCTACTCCTCTTTATCATTTCTCAGCCAAACCTAAATTACACCCCTAGACCAAACCTATAGATATAGCAGTCGCCAGGGCAGTTAGGACATCGACATTAGTCTCAAACCTAAGTAAGCGCAAGAGTTTGACTTCTGACAAATGACTTCTGACAAATGACTTCTGCTATAGTTGCCAGCATTTTTCTCTAATCAACATTTTATTAACCAAAATTTTTGTCTGGTTGCTTTACCTTGCTTGACTATTTAATCATATCCGTAAATACACTTATTTTAAACATAAAGCTATTTGTATAAATCCCTAAAATCATCGTTTTTTGTTGGTTTTTATTAAGTTAAAATAGTGTGTTTTTTGCTGGTTTTATTATTTTAATATTTTTTGATTAATTTAGTTTTTATTGAAAATTCATGCTGATTTTGCTGGAAAAGTTTTGAAGTAATGAGTAGAAACTTTGAGCAAGGTCACCACAATGGGTTTTCAAAGATATATCTTTTTGTCTACTCTGCTAGTTACAGTTTTAGGAGGTAATTTTTACTATGGTGAGTCTAGTTTTGGACAAGGGTACCATTCTGATTCGGTTTACCAGCAATTACTAGCTGTACAGGAAGAAAGTTGTCCTCCAGGAAGCGGACGGCGAGAGACTTCTGATTGTTTAAATTGAAAGCCTTTATCCTTAAAAAAATGGCTATATACTGCTGGAATTGATAACTACAGTTCAGGTGAATTTATCAGGTAAATTTAAAAGATAACTACCTGGATTTCCACTGACCATGAAAGCTTAAGGGGATAACCTTTGGTAATCCCAGACGACATATCGGTTCTTGATTTAGGGTGTTTCTACCAAATACCATCACTTCACTAGTATCAGAATTACCGTCATACACCACTGTTAATATCCAACCCTGGTCAGGATTCAGGCTATCCGTTACATAGACTGGTTCCGAGGGATAGCGATTTTCTCCTAAATCAGCCACAATCAAGGTGCCAGTTTTGTGGTCAAAACATCCAATTGCACCCAATAATTCTTTACTAATATCGACGACTTCGCGATGTACTGATAAATAAGTATGAAGTGAGTATTGTCCTACTCGCTGTTGCGGCACTACAGGAAATTCACAGCTTCTATCCAACAACTGTTGTAACTGCACGACCTGACCAGTGTCAGGATTCAGTCGGGCTTGCCACAGGGTTCCTTTCGCTTCGGTCTTAGTTTGACCAGTGGCAACTTCTTTCAAATACTGATTGGTCTGAAAGTCAGCATAACGGACAAAATCAATCACGATCAAGCCATCTTTCTCCACATAACCATTGCTGAAGTGCCACTGATACCAGGGTTCTGCTTCACCGCGACTGACTACACTAAGGCTGTCACAATCTACAACAATAATTTGGGTTGACTTATTTGGGTGCCACTCCATAGCATCACCATAGCTGCACCAACCTAGAGCTACTTTTAGGAAATTCACTCGCACTGGGGGTACAAAAAATACTAGATACGGCCCTGCCAGAACAAAATCATGGATGAAGGGCAAACCCTCTAGCTGTACTGACCCTTGTTTGATAATTTTGCCAGTGGAGTTGCTCTTGTAAATGTTGAGTCTGCTATTAAGTTCAGCCGTCAGTCCAAAGTTGAAAATCTCTCCAGTTTTGGGATCAATCTTGGGATGGGCAGAAAAGGTTGCTCCCTGGGCTAGGCCAGATAAGTCATCAGTGCCTCTGGTTTCTAAGCTCTGGAGGTCTAAGGCATGGGGATGACCACCTTCCCATAGGGCTAACAATTTATCAGGTAATGGTAGCACTGAGGTATTGGCAGCATTTTTAACTGGCTTACTCCAGCGTTTCCAGATTGGTCCTGGTGTTGTCATGCCATAGTTGGGGTACAGTAATTTGTCAGCAGCTGCTTCTGCTTGATAGCCAGAGGTTTGGACGTAGCGATAAACTCCTGTGGCACCAGCAGGGGTGAAATGTACTGCTAAAATCGCCCCATCACCATCAAACCAATGTCCAACAGCTACACCACCTCGCTCTAACCGTGCAGGACCATTTCTATACAGAGAACCTCGCAACCCTTCTGGGATTTGGCCAGAGATGACCGGGAGGGCAGTAGGCGGAAATTCAGTTGCCGGTTTTGCGATCGCATTCGCCCAGCCTTTTGTTGTAGATGCTTGATTCATCGTTGCTATAGCAGTTGTCAAAGGGAGCAGGGAGCAGGGAGCAGGGAGTAGGGAAGAGTGTGGGGAGATGGGGAGATAGGGAGATAGGGAGATAGGGAGATGGGGAGATAGGGAGATAGGAAACATTTTTATAGCTTTTCTGATATTTACCAGGTAAACTCAATGTTCTTAGCCCGATTCCCGATTCCCGATTCCCGATTCCCGATTCCCGATTCCCAACTCCCGATTCCCGACTCCCGATTCCCGATAGTTATTACCCAGCTACTGCTGTCGCTTCTGGTTTCTGGGCAGACTCCTGATCTTTGCGTTGGATCAGTTCAATCTTGTATCCACTCGGGTCTTCCACAAAAGCAATCACTGTTGAACCATGCTTCATCGGTCCTGGCTCCCGCACTACCTTACCACCAAGGGATTTAATTTGGTTGCAGGTTTGGTAGATATCGTCTACACCAAGGGCAATATGACCGAAAGCATCCCCGATGTTGTACTGATCAACCCCCCAGTTATAAGTTAGTTCAATAACTGTGTTGTCAGATTCATCCCCGTAGCCTACAAATGCTAAGGTAAATTTTCCCCCTGGATAGTCCTTCTGACGGAGCAGCTTCATGCCTAGGACATCGCAGTAAAACTTGATCGATTCCTCAAGATTGCCGACTCGCAGCATTGTGTGTAGCATTCGCATTAGCTTAGTGTCTCCTCTTGAATCTAGCTAATTCGGTTCTATTTTATAGCAGTTGTTAGAGGGAGCAGGGAGTCGGGAGTCGGGAATCGGGAGTCGGGAGTCGGGAATCGGGAGTCGGGAATCGGGAATCGGGAATCGGGAAAAAATCCTGTTTACCTCATAAGTTTTGATATCTGAAATATAATTGAGAACCCAGCGCTATACCTCGAATTGTGATCAAGGTCGGGTTTGGAGGTCTCTCTACTATACATGGCAGAGTTTAGCAGTTTCTTGTGTCTACAATAGAGTTGATTATTCCACAGTTCATGTAGTGCGATCGCATAAGCGCGGAAGCTGAGGCCGTAGGCCACGCTATGCGAACGCTTCATCGCGTGACTCGCATAGCGGCTCAATGCGCGCGCATCGCATTTTCCGATTCCCGATTCCCGATTCCCGATTCCCGATTCCCGATTCCCGATTCCCGATTCCCTTAAACCCCATAACCTTTAACCTTCAACCTTCAACCTTCAACCAATTAACCTTTAACCCGATTCAACCCTAAACATGGTCACTTGGGATCCCTATCTAGCATCAATCCCTAAAGAGTACGACCAATGGTGGCAAGTTTATACCCTCACCGATGTCGAAAACCGCAAGCGCAAGGAGCAGCAACAGACTCCTGGGCTGTTTAACTTTAACCTAATGGTGCAAACCATCAAGTCCGAGCAGCCACAAAGATACCAGCATCCGGAAGAGACTCAGCGGTTGCCTGTCCTAGAAGGATTGCAGAAGTATGCTGGTGACCATGTCTTGCTGGTAGGACGTCCGGGTTCAGGCAAATCCACAGCCTTAGTGCGATTGTTGGGGGATGAAGGGATACAAGGAAAAATTCCGGTGCTGGTGGAACTGCGATATTACCAGACATCGGTGCTGGAGTTAGTACGGAATTTTGTGAAACGCCATGGTGTACTGCTGGACTCCACGGAAATTGAAAGACTATTGTTTAGACTTCGCGGCAGTTGTCGGGAACAGGGAACAGCGGATCTGGGAACAGTGGACAAGAATTGACGCAAAGCGATGCAGAGGTGCGACCCGTGGCGAATTTAATTCGCCTACGGAAAGCGCACCTAAGTGGTCTTGGGGAGGCAGCGCGGTCTTGGGGGTTCCCCCCATGAGCGACTGCCGTGGTTTCCCCCATGAGCGACTGCATCAAGAACACTATTAGAAAAATACTTTTGCAAGAGGTCTATTGATGGACAATTCTGGTTACTGAGCGATGGCGTGAACGAGCTACCGTCAGCAGCAGGATACCAAGATTTGACTCAGTTTCGGAGGGATTACCAGAAGACTCAGGGTCCCGGACTTGGTGCTTTGGATCATTATTTCATTGACTTGTAGAGAGTCGGGAGTAGGCGGGAGTGATGTGGAATGGGCATCTTGCCCGTTTCCTGGTATCACAAATGCGAACGCGCCCCGCGTGACCAAAGGTCAATCGCGTAGCGTGGCCTACGGCCAATCGCATCTGTGATAGTGCTCAATTCTCCTGACTAACCTGATGTTGTGCCAATAGCTGCTCAAATTCCTCAAGGGAGTTACTCTCAAGAGAGTGATCAATCAACTGTTCCAACCCAGAGATATCGTCTATGCCATTAATCGCTGCCACCAATTCCGGTGATACCGATTCAAAGCGCTTTTGTAAAATTTTAACTACTGTCCCTTGAAAGCTTTTCCGAGATTGTTGAAGTCCTTGTTCCAGACCCCTTTTCATTGCCCTTTCTGACCCTCGACTAATTAAAGGCATCTGTCTTTCCTCCTGATAACGTTCGAGTTCTTGATTCAGCTCCTGTTCTAACTGTTCCGGTAAAGCCATCATCTGGTCAATACATTGGAATAGCTTCACTATATCGTTTTTACTATAACCTTGTTCAAAAAGTATCCGAATCAGGTACCACTTCCATCGCTTGCGCTCCATCGGTTGTTTATGGGTGGCTTTGGTTTTTAAATGAGCCATCACCACTACTGCAAAGGGATTGGTACTCGATTCCAACACCTGCCACCTTGACTCATAGTTGAGTAATTTAACTATGGGAAATTCTAGACTCAGGCGACAACCTCCCAATCCATATTCATAGGACGATGGAGACCAAGACGCATTCTCATCCCCCAATACCGCTAAGCTAATCACAGGTTTTTCGTACAAGTCAAATGCCCTGTAATGATATTGCTACATTCGCTTGGCAAAGGTTGATTCTTTTTGGCTTTGTACCTCTACATGAATCAACACCCAAGTTTCATTGCCACCACAGAGCCAGACCTGGAATAATTTATCAGCGATCCGTTTTCCTGACTCGGCAGCACCAACTATCTGCTGTAGCTCTGTATCAAGGGATTGGGGTGTCTGATTCCAATCAATCAGAGTGTGAACTTCGGGAAAACAAAACTGTAAAAATGACTCAAAATAGGCTTGTAATGCTTCTTTACAAGGATTGTCATAGTCAGCTATTGGTTCGTTCATTTCTATCTTTTAATACTACACTAATACTAAAAAATATCTAATCATAAAGAGACAAATAATCTTATTTATATCATAGTAGTAAATGTAGAAATTTGTATATAAAAATATAAGACTATGGAGAGATTAATACTAAAATTACTGAAAGCAATCTCTAGGATTTATAACTTAGGTTAAGTACACAATTTTAAAATTTTATGGAAATTGTTCTAGTTCCTGGTAACCATGACCTGAACTGGACACTAGCAGAGGAGGCTGATCAGTAATGCGATCGCATAAGCGCGGAAGCTGAGGCCGTAGGCCACGCTATGCGAACGCTTCATCGCGTAGCGGCTCAATGCTCACGCATCGCATTACTGACTTTGGATTGATCGAACAACTGGCCGTTGCTGGATTTCGCTTCTTCCTCCACGGACACATTCACAGAGCCGAAACCAGCCTTTTCCGTTACGACAAAAGCCGATATGGGAGCAAACTCGACCAAATTTGTGCTGGCACCTTTGGCGCACCACTTAGTCATCTCACTTCCCACACTCCCTGTTCCCAGATCCGCTGTTCCCTATTCCCTGTTCCCTTACCTTACTGATGCCTCTTTCTCCAACAACAGTGTCACAGGACCATCATTTTCTATAGAAACTTCCATCATCGCACCAAACTCACCAGTTTCTACCCGTAAGCCACTCATCCGTAACTTATCCACAAATAGTTGATATAATCCCCTAGCGTATTCTGGAGCAGCGGACTTACTAAAGGAAGGGCGGCGTCCTTTGCGACAATCTCCGTAAAGGGTAAACTGGCTAACCACCAATAGCTCACCACCTATATCCTGCACGGACTTTTCCCAACGGTCATTACCAGTAGTCTCGTCAGCAAATAGCCTTAATTCTAGACACTTTCGCACCATCCAGTCTAACTCAGCTTCCGTATCAGTATCCGCAATACCGACTAGTAGGTTAAGCCCTCGCCCTATTTTCCCAATCACTGTTGTTTCTACTTCGACTTGAGAGGATTTGACTCGTTGGATGATTACGCGCATATGTAGCAGTTCTCAATTGGCTGAGGTACAAATTTTTGGGTTTTAGGGAACAGCGGATCTGGGAATAGGGAACAGGGAGCATACAGGAGTTAAGAGAAAAGTCGGCAGTCGAAAAAAATTTTATGGACCTCATTAGATTATAAAACAATACGAAAGGCCATTTTAATAAAAATGGATTTTTTTAATCCATAAAAGCTTGATTTAGTAAGCTTCAGAGCAATTATTTTATACTCATTTATAATCGCCACACTAGGCCACCATTTATTCCCGATTCCCGATTCCCGATTCCCGATTCCCGATTCCCGATTCCCAGATCCGCTGTTCCCTCTTAAAAACTTATGATACCTACAAACTAATTAACGATAATACCAAAAGAAAGCCAATTTCTAACAGATAAGTAATGCAAACGCTACGGTTTAATAAACCATCCCAAAGATAACCTTGGCGTTTCGGAGCATTACTGCGCTTAAAGGTACGACTCCAGCCAGTAAAAATAGCTGGACTGCGCAAGTTAAACTCCTGAGTCAAAATTTCCTCAATTTGTCCCAAACGGGGATAGAAACCGCGCTGGAAGTGCTTCCATTGACTTTCCAGAATCCAGAAAAACAGGGGAATAGCACACCCAATCAGGGCGATGCTATTCTGTTTCTCTTTTAAGACCATGCGCACAACCACACCAGTGGCCGTAATCCCCAAGGCTTTAATCACCCAGATTTGTTTGTTGTAATCTTCTACAGTAGTTTGCAGGAAAAAATATTCCTGTTTGAGCAGATTTAGCTCGAATTCTGAGCCCGATGGGGGTTGGGGGTCGATGGGTGATGGACTAGACATAACGTTAGTGTTCAAGTAACACAAAGTGTTTGTTGTGCAAAACCTTTTGCATCGCTTCCATCTGAGCTTTGGCCTGTTGCAGCTGACTTTGAAGTTGCTGAATATCTTCCGATGGTAATGATGTTACTTCAGAATAGGATTGAAACCCAGTATGGGTTTGACCATTACCGACACCAGGATGCGTTCGCGTAGCGTGACCGTAGGTCAATCGCGTAGCGTGACCGTAGGTCAATCGCGTAGCGTGACCGTAGGTCAATCCCATGTACTCAACGGTTTTGGCTGGCCCCTTCACCGCAGATTTAGCTACTGGTTGATATTCTCTCGACCGAGTCTTAGTCACCAGTGGTTCACGGTTTGACTGGAAGCTAGAACTAGTATATACAGTGTAGTTAATTGGCTGCTGTGGCAATTTCTGATTGTCTATCTGATTGTCTATCTGATTCTCGATCTGATTTTCTAAAGGCTTATGTTGAGTAAGGTTCTGCTGGGATTCTGAAAGCCTAAGTTTTTCTAATAATTCTTCCTTTTTTTGACTTTGTTGTGCTAAATCTGATAACTGTGACTGAAGTTGGGATGACTGTTGAGCAGACTGTTGCCATCCTGCTATGGCGACACTGGCCATACCAGCTCCCAGGCTAATCACCGTTGCTAAGGTCAGGTAAGGCGTTGCCGCATCTCGCACATGACCGTAGAATAGTTGCTCCTCCTGTACTTTAATGGATAATGGCTGAGCACCGAACCAGCCTACGGGTAACGTCAGCCCAGCAAATACTGTTGCTGAAATCAATGCTGGTCTAAACACAAATTTCTGAAGTGGGGAGGAAATCATAGATGATATTATTGCCCTTAACAACAGGTCAGTAAGAGTCCCGAAACCCTAGTCATCTTAACTAGTCTTCCCCTAGCTTATTTAAAATAATTTTGGTTAGTTGTGAGCCAACTCTAAAATAATTGTGATTATTTTCAGCAATTTTCGTGAGCCATATCACAATTAGTATGGTCGAAATATTTAGGGCGATTATATCAACAATACTATAGGTATAGAAAACTATGTAGTGTTGATGTTCCAGACCTTAAAGTGGCATACTCTCATCGTAAGAATTAAGTTATCAGCACCCAGTTATCAGCACTAACTAGTCAGTTTTTAAACCATGGCTGTTCGCGTAGCGTGCGCGTAGCGCTTAAGCTGATAGCTAATAGCAGATAGCTCAGATAGCAGATAGCTCACAGCTCCTAAGGGCTGAGATGGCTGACATCATTGATTAACTAGGAGATTGAAAAGAAGTGACATTCCTTTCTTATCCTAGAGCGATTTAACGATTAAGGCAGTTGCAATCTTTAGATAATTAGAGGAAAAAGCATGTTGACTAAATCAGAAACTGCAATTGCGGCAATTGATGCCAGAGAGATATTAGATTCTCGTGGACGTCCAACAGTAGAAGCCCAAGTGCGCCTTGTGAACGGTGCCGTGGGAATTGCCCAAGTTCCCAGTGGTGCTTCTACTGGTACTTTTGAAGCCCATGAACTACGAGATAATGACCCCCGTCGCTACGGTGGTAAAGGGGTACTCAAGGCAGTATCGAATATCAAAGAAAAACTCGGCCCAGACCTATTGGAAAACGATGCTCTCAACCAAATGTTGGTTGACCACAAGATGATTCATCGGGATGGTTCGGCCAACAAAAAGACTATGGGAGCAAATGCCATCCTAGCTATTTCCCTAGCTACAGCTAAGGCGGCGGCGGCCAGTAAAGGACTCCCCCTCTACCGCTACTTAGGTGGACCACTAGCTAATCTACTACCAGTTCCGTTGATGAATGTGATCAACGGTGGTGCTCATGCGGATAATAATGTAGATTTTCAGGAATTCATGATTGTGCCAGTGGGAGCGAAGTCGTTTCGAGAGGCTCTGCGCTGGGGAGCTGAGGTTTTTGCCGCCTTGGCTAAGGTTTTGAAAGAGAAAAAATTGCTTACCGGTGTGGGAGATGAAGGTGGCTTTGCTCCCAACTTGGGGTCAAATAAAGAAGCGCTAGACTTATTGATTGCGGCTATAGAAACATCTGGGTATAAGCCAGGAGAACAAATTGCTTTAGCGATGGATGTGGCAGCCAGCGAGTTCTACAAAGACGCTCAGTATGTCTATGATGGACAGCCTCACTCTCCAGAAGAGTTTGTTAACTATCTAGCTGAGTTGGTGGGGCAATACCCAATTGTTTCTATTGAAGATGGACTCCACGAAGAGGATTGGAGTAATTGGCAGTTGCTCACTGAAAAACTGGGTTCCCGTATTCAGTTAGTGGGTGATGACCTATTTGTTACCAATCCCACCAGGCTACAAAAAGGTATTGATATCGGTGCTGGTAACTCGATCTTGATTAAGCTCAATCAAATTGGTTCCTTGACCGAAACTCTTGAAACTATTGACTTAGCAACTCGCAACGGTTTCCGTTCCGTGATTAGTCACCGTTCTGGGGAAACCGAAGATACTACTATTGCTGATCTAGCGGTTGCTACTCGTGCCGGTCAAATTAAAACAGGTTCACTGTGCCGTAGTGAACGGGTGGCTAAGTATAACCAGTTGCTGCGGATTGAAGATGAATTAGGCGATCGCGCCATTTATGCTGGAACTTGTGGCATGGGACCGCTGTGTCAGGGTTGAAGGTTAGGAGGTTGAACGCGATTGCGTGGCCAATAGCCTAAGGTTAGGAGGTTGAACGCGTAGCGTGGCCTATTGGCCAAGGTTGAAGGTTATTTGGTTAGGAGGTTGAAGGTTATTTGGTTGAACGCGACGCCCGTGCCTATTGGCCAAGGTTGTTCGCCTTTGGCGTCCCTTGTAGGGTAGGTTGAAGGTTATTTCGTGGGGAGTGTGGGAGGAATGGTTTTTTCCTATCTCCCCTTACATCTGGTGTCTTCTGCACATCCGTCCCACAACCGATTCACGGATAAAAACTCAGTTGAGGCAAGCCTAGGGTTTCGTCCCAACCCATCATCAGATTCAAGCACTGTACGGCTTGACCAGCTTGACCTTTGAGCAAGTTGTCGATGGCTGACATAACGATAACTCGATCAGTTCGGCTATCGACTTCTACCCCTATGTAACAAAGATTAGTGCCACAAGCCCACTTGGTTTGGGGATAGGTGCCACTGGGTAACACCCGGACAAAGGGAGAGGCGCGGTAGAAGGCTGTGTAAATAGTGAATAAATCTTCCCTGACTAGTCCCGGATCCTGCAATGTGGCATAAACGGTAGCTAGGATTCCCCTTACCATGGGAACGAGGTGGGGTGTAAATTGCACCCTGACTTCGTGACTGGCTAAATGACTGCAAATTTGCTCAATTTCTGGGGTATGGCGGTGATGGGTCACGCCATAAGGGGCTAGAGAGCTGTCAGCTTCTGCTAGTAAGAGATTGGTTTTTGCCTTGCGTCCACCCCCAGAAGTACCGGATTTGGCATCGATAATCGCAGTGTCTGGAATAATCAGACCCTGTTTGAGCAGGGGAGCAATGGCGAGCAGGCTGGTGGTGACGTAGCAACCAGGACAACCGACTAACTCGGCAGAGGAAATGCGATCGCGATACAGTTCCGGTAAACCATAAACAGCAGTAGCAGCGGTTTCTTGGTCGTGGCGCTCTCCACCGTACCAGCTTTTGTAAGTCTCAAGTTTACTAAATCGATAGTCAGCTGAGAGATCGAGAACTTTTAATCCTTTTGATAACAGTGATGGTGCTAGCTTATGGGCTAAACCGTTAGGCAACGACAGAAACACTACCTGACAACGGGATACAATAGTATTTATGTCAATAGGCTCAATGGTTAGATTAACACGATGGCCTAGATGAGGGTAAAGCTCGGCAAATCCCTTGCCAGCACTGCTTTCTCCACCCAAATAAACTACATCGACTCCTGGGTGATCCATCAAGAGCCTTACAAGTTGTACGCCACCATAACCAGAAGCACCAATTATGCCTACTGGCAGGCGTTCTAAATCCCCCATCATCTTCCTTTCCTATAGGGTAAGAGCTTTGACATCCTCCCCCACTAAGGGCTAATTGCTGGCTCAGTGGGAGATTTTCAACCTTGGGCCTGATTATACACCTGCTTGCGGGACTCTTGACTAGACCAAGAACAACCTCAGTCCCCGTCAGACCCTCTCCACAGGCATTTTCATTCACTGTCTTGGGAACAGTGGCTCAGTTTTCTACGTCCTGTTTTAGCACTATTTGTGCAGTTGCCACATCTGTTAGTCAATCCGATCACTAACAAAAATTATCCCCTAGCAACGGTTCGTTAAAACTGACTAAGTTTACCCTAATCCCTCAGTTATTGGCAACATTTGAATGGCACAAGACCAGTTGTGATTTCGTAAGCATTCAGCTATCAGCCCTTAGCGGTCAGCTTAAAACAAGCTATCCGGCTGACCAGTTCAACGGACTCAAAGCCAAAGACTATAAATTCCTCGCTCAGGGGAGGGAACTGATATTAAACGAATACTTACCTGTTTCATTCAAAAGCACCATCTGTAGCACCATCTGTAGCGCCTTAGCTGATACCTGACGGCTGAATGCTTACGTGATTTTCCAAATCACAAGGCGCTGACATCGGAACCTGCTTCTGGTGATTAAAAGCCTGGTCTATCTACCAAGCCAGCAGCCGAACTTCGATAGACTATACTAGAAACCAAGAACATCTAACCGGGTGCATCGAATATTTGTAAAAAAGGAAGTGTGGGGAGGGGGGGGAGTGTGGGAAGTGTGGGAATTTTCGGGGCAATTTTTGCCTAATTTCAGGCATTGAGATGCACCCATCTCACCTCATGTCAAGTGTCAAACTTGGGAAAATGAGCTATAATCATTCTCCCATTGATTTCAAGCCCATTCAATAATTAAACAAAAGCAGCAAGCAAGTGGAATCACCCAAAACTGATGTGTATAAGTTTGATAGCATTGATGATGCTCTGGCAGACCTGAAATCAGGTCAACCAGTGGTGGTGGTTGATGATGAAAATCGGGAAAACGAAGGAGACCTAATTTGTGCTGCACAATTTGCTACCCCTGACATGATTAATTTCATGGCAGTGGAAGCACGAGGGTTGATTTGTCTGGCGATGACAGGGGAGCGCTTGGATGCTCTAGACCTTCCCCTAATGGTGAGTAACAACACGGACACTAACCAGACAGCGTTTACCGTGAGCATTGATGCAGCACCCCACTTAGGGGTGACCACTGGTATCTCCGCTGAAGACCGTGCTCGTACTATCCAGTTTGCGATCAACCCAGTAACCAAACCCAGTGATTTGCGACGACCTGGTCACATTTTTCCCCTCCGTGCTAGAAAGGGAGGCGTATTGAAGCGGGCTGGTCATACGGAAGCAGGGGTTGACTTATCAAGATTGGCAGGTTTATACCCAGCGGGTGTGATCTGTGAAATTCAAAATGCTGATGGCTCCATGGCTCGCTTGCCAGAGTTGATTGAGTATGCCAATAAGCATCAACTCAAAATTATCAGTATTGCTGATTTAATCAGTTACCGCCTCAAACATGACCGCTTTGTTTATCGAGAATCCGTTGCCCAATTCCCCAGTAATTTTGGGAATTTCCAGATTTACGCTTACCGCAACACGTTAGATCACTCGGAGCATGTTGCCGTTGTAAAAGGAGACCCGACTCAGTTCAAAGACCATCAAGTGATGGTGCGGATGCACTCAGAATGTTTAACGGGAGATGCCTTGGGTTCTCTGCGCTGTGACTGTCGAATGCAACTACAAGCTGCCCTGAAAATGATTGAGAATTCCAGTGAGGGAGTCGTGGTTTATTTGCGGCAAGAAGGCCGAGGGATTGGTTTGGTGAATAAGTTGAAAGCTTATTCCTTGCAAGATATGGGACTGGATACCGTAGAAGCAAATGAACGTTTGGGATTCCCGGCTGACCTGCGAGACTATGGCATGGGAGCACAAATTCTCAATGATTTAGGAGTTAAGAAAATTTGCTTGATTACCAATAATCCTCGGAAAATCGCTGGTTTAAAAGGTTATGGATTGGAGGTAGTCGATCGGGTACCATTGTTGATTGAAGCTAATGACTACAATTCTAGCTATCTGGCAACTAAGGCACAGAAGCTGGGTCATTTGCTGTTGCAGACCTATTTAGTTACGGTAGCGATTCATTGGCAAGACCAGCCCCAGCAGGTGACAGAACGTTATCAGCGTTTAGAAAAGCTAAGGTCTCTAGCTCATAGTCAGAACTTATTATTGCAGGAGGAGTCACGACCTGTAGCGTCCGCAGTTTTTGAGAAACCTGCTTTAATGGTACACTTAGGGTTTGATCAGCCTGAGCTAGCAGCACTAGATTGGTACGAATCTAGTGACCATCCCTATGTTAATGCGATCGCTAATATTTTAGACAGCGTGATTGAATGGCCTGAGCTAAGATGCCTGGAATTTCTAGTCTCTTCTGGACACGATCCACTGACTAGTTTACAAATACTCTTAGACCGAGAGAAGTTTCCCTTGACTAAGCGACCATCTTCAGTGTGTGAGAATTTAACGACTCAGAAAATTTATAGTTTTGATCGCTCCATGGAGTAATATCAATTATTGCTTTTAGTCATTAGTTATTACTTATTTGTTAACCCAACACCCATGCTAATGATTTAATCTCTTTTAATTTCTTTGGTTGCTTGATATAGAAAAAGCCTCTTGCCAGTTTAGACAAGAGGCTTTTTCTATTAACTATTATTAAAATAATATATATCCTGGCACTGAGCTATTTTAGCAGGCAGCTACCCACCAACTATCTTCGCCGCAGCTACGTTTCACCTCCGAGTTCGGGATGGGGTCGGTGTGGTTCCGTAGCGCTATAAGCACCAGGAAGTGGT
>NZ_JAAHHC010000074.1:0-25137 GCF_010672265.1 Moorena sp. SIO3A2 | reverse complement strand
GCGAATTCGTGAAACCCTTATTCTGCCGTAATCTGCTCCCCTCTCCCAAGGTTGGGAGAGGGGCTGGGGGTGAGGGCTGAGGGGGCTTCTTGGTTTGTTAAGAAATATTTCACCAACAGCATCCGGGGCGGGCTGTCTCAACAAGGCGCGACCTTTATAGCAGAAGTCAGAAGTCAGAAGTCAGAAGTCAGAAGTCAGAAGTCAGAAGTCAGAAGTCAGAAGTCAGAAGTCAGAAGTCAAAAGCAAGCTAGGACTAGGTTTCGGAGTTTAGGAATGTCCTAACAGTAGCGCGTAGTGCTATATCACGCACCCTACGCCTCTTACCCCGATTCCCGATTCCCGATTCCCGATTCCCAATTCTAAATTCTAAATTCTAAATTCCCAATTCTAAATTCTAAATTCTAAATTCTAAATTCTAAATTCTAAATTCTAATTAAAATCGATTTTCATACTCTACAGTTATCTTGGTATCGTCTGAAAAATCCGTAGCACCGCGCAGCAGAATTTCTTCATTAACTCGATAGCGCAAGTTGTACTGAATTGGCTGATCAGTAGTCAACACTTTTAACAACGAAAATGATAAATTATTAGTAATATTAATCCCCGCTTCAGCACCTAGCTCTAACCTATCAGTGCGCCTATTATCATCTGTAACTGTAGTGGGGAACAGGCGAAACTCATCTAATCCTGCGGCATCACCAATCAGGTTGCTGACATTACTCAGTAGTGCTGACCCAGCTAAGTTGGCCAAACCCAAGGTACTATTGCCTCGACCCAAGGTATCCACAAAGCCACCCCCTAATAGGGCAACAATTTCCCCTTCACTACGTTTTGGCATACTATTGAGTTCCACTCGGTCAAAGAGCTGACTTGCTAGCCCTTTTACTTTTGCTTGAACCCGAATAGTTTCTGTAGTGCCAAAATTAGTTGGGCGATCGCTAATTTCATTAGCAAAGGTTTCACTGGTAATGGGTTGTTTCCTAGACTCAATTACTGATGCCACCATCTGCACATCTAACTCTGGGTCTCTGCCAAGAGTGGCTACAAATCGGGCGTTGTTGTTGTAATTTTTATCAAGGCGAAACTGGGTGGTAAACAGATTCACCTGACCGCGCAGCAGCTGAATGGTTCCTTCTGGTCTAATATCACTCATGTCCCCATTAATTAGAAGGGTACCGCTGGCGAGAAAATCTAATACTGGTAGCTGTCGAACTAGGATGTTTTTACCTAAGGTTAACTGTAAGTTATTGAACTCTATTAGTTCCTCACCTGCAGATCCGCTACTCCCGCTCGGGGCAGTTTGAGATTCAGAAATGGGTACTCGACCATCAAACAATTCGATGTAACCACCAATTCTAGGATTAAATAGAGTCCCAGTAATAATAGTCTTACCTTTAACACCACCACTGTAAATCCCTTTGAGATTGATGGCTAGTTGATTCAGGTCAACGGTGAGGGGATTCTCTAATGCTCTAGGTAGGTCTCGCAAGGGCAAATTCCCTACCGCTACTAATTTACCACCACCAAAATTCCCTTGTAAGCTGTCTACAATTTCCATGCGGTTGAAGTTAAACCGGATTTTGCCATTGACTTCTGTCAGGGGTTCTGGTAAAGCTTGGGCAGCAATAGTAGCGTCTTCTACATTAATGTTACCGACAACGGTAAGTTGCTCCAGTTGCTGTAGCCAATCTTGGTCTTGGTCAAAGGTACCAGAAATATCTAAATCTACTTGTCCTTTACCATCAACCCAAGCGATTTGTTGATTGGTAAGCATATTTAATCGGGCAAGTCCTTCGTTTTCAACCTTGAGTTGTACACTGACTTGCCGATTTTCTGGCTCTACTTCGGCAAAGGGTAACTTGTAGGGGATTTTGGCATTTACAGTTAGGGGTTCAGACTCTTTGGTCAGAAAACTTTGGGCAAAGACGTTCAACCGCGCATTCTTGTAACTAAAGCTGCCTTTGATGGATTCGAGGGGTGTTTGGTTTAAACTGGCATCCACGACCGATATTGCTCCCCTGGCTTGGGGATTGCTGAGACTTCCATAAAAGTCCGCTGTGGCATCAACAAATCCTCCATAACCAACAGAGCTAGGAAATCTGAACACTTCTCGAATCAAGGAAACCGGGACTTTCTTGAGCCTGAGCTGACCCGATGGACCAAGTTCACTGATACTACCGGACAAGGTGGCTAGGCTCTGACCCGATTGAATCCGCACAGGTAAAAGATTCAGTACCCCTTCTGCAAAATTTCCTTGGGCAATAATTGTCTCAGCTTTATAGGAACCCCATTGCCAGTTTTCCCCTTGGAAATTAAATTCAGCACGGATGCCATCTTTGACTGAACCGACCAGACTGATACTGCCAGTAAAAGCACCATTGAGCTCGGTAAGCTCTGGTAACAGAAAGCTCTCTTGACGCTGCTGCCGTTGTCTGTTTAGGAGCTTGACTATTTCTGACATCCGCCGCAGGGGTTTTTTGAGACCATTTTGTGAATTACCTACTCCACTAACGGCAAGATCAGCGGCTGTGCCGTAGACGGGGGTTTGGAAGCCTCGACCTAGGTCAGTGATCTCAAATAGTTGTAGGGTAGTTAGAACATCCTGGATTTCTCCGAGCTTAGCCTGGAGTTCCCCGTTAAATTCTGGGCCGTTGGGGGTTGGGGTGACGTTGGCAGCAAATAAGTATTGACTATCACCTTTTTCAAACAAGCCATCGGTCAGAGTCATCGTCCCTTGCTGGTATTGGAAAAAGCCTTCTAACATATCACCTCTGAGGTTGTCAAAGATGGGATTTGCGATCTCAATTTTACCGGATGACCCAAAAGTCTTGAGGTTCAGAGCCATGTTCCCACAGATGTCTCCCGCCAAGGGTTTGCTTAACCATGGTTCGAGGTTTTGACCGTCTACCATACCACTACTCAAAGCCAGACTCTTAATGGTATTGATCGGAAGATTCTCCACGGTCATTTGTAGCTCATCCCCTGACCGAATCCCACTAGCGGTCTTGTCCTGATACTGCACCAAAAAGGATACGGGTTGGTAATTGGGGTCTAGCACAACCTCCAGTTTTTCTTGATTCCCTGCTAGCTGGAGATTTACCCCTGACTTTGGTGCTATACTTACTCGACCTGTCAGTAGGGATTCAAACTCCAGAGGACCAGCAAAAAAGTACCGCAGTCTTAAGTCACCGTTAATTGTCGGAGCTTGAGGAGTACCGGCAATCCGACCGTTAAAACCGACTAAGCCTCCTAAATTTAACGCATAAGGCAGGTCAGCCGGTAATCGTTGCAAATTCAAATTCTCTGCTTGTACCTGGAAATCAAAGGTCTTAATTGCTTGTAAACCCTGACTGCCTGGGTTTAGATTGACAAAACCATTAGCATTGAATCCCTCGGCTGTGGCTTCTTTAATCTCTAGCCTTTGACCATTCCAGTCAAAGGATGTGGCTAGGGAACGCTCAAGTACAGAAATGCCTTTACTAAAATTAAGCTTACCCTTAGCTTGGATTGCTGATAGAGCTTTATCTGGTGTCAATAGCAACGGAGCAGAAATATTGACACTGCCATTGAGACGTCCTCGTAAATCGGGATTAATCTCCCACAACTGGAGATTAGTAGGCTGGAAAACCCCCTGAAATTTACCATTGCTAAACTCAGCTGTTCCTAGTAATTGACCACCAGCAACATTCAGTTGTCCAGACCCTTTGCCCTGAATGGCGTCAATGGTTAAATTATTTAGATTACCAGAGACAGTGACATTCCCGGAAACAGGGCCATTGAATTGGGGCGGGACCGGAGCAAGAGCACCCAAGTCGAGGTTAGAGGTTTGTACCTTGGCCTGGAAGTTACCATTGGCAATATCGATTTGAGAAGCCTGAATTCTACCCCCTTCCACATCTAAAGTACCAGACCCACTAGCAGTAATGGTGCTAGGACTTACCGAATCTAGATTCCCTGAGATGGTAAACTCCCCGGACGCTGGACCGTCGAATTGGGATGGTATTGGTCCGAGACGACCTAACTTGACATTGGATGCTACGACTTGAGCTTTGAAGTTACCTTTAGCGATATCTACTGCATCAGCTTTAATGGTTCCTCCTGCTACATCTAAACTACCAGACCCACTAGCGGTAATGGTGCTAGGACTTACCGAATCCACATTCCCTGAGATGGTAAACTCCCCGGAGGCTGGACCGTTGAATTGCGGAGGTATTGGTCCGAGACGACCTAACTGGAGATTGGATGCTACTACTTGAGCTTGGAAGTTGCCATTAGCGATATCGACAGCATCAGCTTTAATGGTTCCTCCTGCTACATCTAAACTACCAGACCCACTAGCGGTAATCGTACTAGGACTGACCGAATCCACATTTCCTGAGATGGTAAACTCCCCGGAAGCTGGACCGTTGAATTGGGGGGGTATGGGGGCGAGACGACCTAACTTGAGATTGGATGCGACTACTTGAGCTTGGAACTTGCCTTTAGCGATCGCGATCGCATCGGCTTTAATAGTCCCTGCTGCTAGGTCTAAACTACCAGACCCATTAGCGGTAATCGTGCTAGGACTCAAAGACAAAACATTCCCTGAGATAGTCAACTCCCCTGAGATGGGACCTTTAAATTCAGAAGGTACTGGTGCTAAGGCTTCTAGAGGAATATCAGAGGCTTGGACTAGGGTAGAAAAACCACCATTGATCAGTTTTACCTTGGTAGCACGCAAGGTACCAGCATCAACCGTTACGCTGCCGTAACCGCTAGCACGGAGGGTTTCTGGTTGGAAAGAATCAAGACGACCGGATAAATTAAATTGACCATTGAACGGTCCAGAGAATTGTGGCGGTAGAGATGGTGCAGGCAAAGTTTTGATGATTGGTGCCACGGAAATATTCTTAGCTTCTACTAACCCCTGCCAGCGCCCACCCCCCACTTGAACATTAGTAGCTCTGAGAACACCATCACCCATGGGCAGATTAGCATAACCAGTGGCACGAAAATTCTCGGGCTTGTCAAGGGGAGAAAAGATCTGGGTTCTGCCATAAACTCGACCCAGAGGAATGGGTAGATTAAATCCATACTGTTTTGCGATCGCATTCGCAGGCACATTCACAGCTTTAAGATCAAATACTGCCCCCCCCTGATCCATAAATTTGATATCCCCCTTGCCTGTGACTAAGCCACCCACTGTTGGTTTTGCCTGCAAGTTTCTAATGGCCAGCTCAGTATTAATAACGCTAAAGTCAGCAGTAATAGAGCTGAATTTCACCTGGTCAAGGGTGGCGGGAGTGGTGGTAAACGCCTCTCCAATCACAATCGGGTTGTCGATAGCTCCAGTGACCTGAAACGTAGCCTGTGCTTTACCTAAAGTTTTTACTGGTAGCTCTTTGATCCCAAACGTCTGTGCATACTGCTGTATCTCAACCGGTTCGCTTTTTACTCTGAGCTTGTAGCCTGACTCAATATCCAGCATTCCCCCAATTTGGGCAGGTACTTGACCGAATCTGGTAGTTATGTTATTGAGCCAAATCTGACTTCCTCGAAAGCTCAGCTTACCGTTGCTTTCAGTGAACAGTTGGGGCAAGGGTTCTAAGCGGGCGATGGTGTCGGAAAAGTTGATCGTACCCCAATACTGCCAAGGCTGTTCAGCATTATTCCGTTGTATTCTCAGGTTGCCACCCAGTTTACCCCCTTGAAGCTTCAGGGGAATCAGAAGTACTTTACTAACCTCTGCCGCACTCACGTTATCGACATCAAGGTGCAAGTCAGTTTCTTCTTGAGAGAGGCGGTAATCTCCCTTAACCTTTAAATTTCCCCCACTTAACGGCTGACTATTTACATCAAAGCGAATCAGCTCACCTCCGTCGATAAATTTACTTTTCCCCCTAACCTCAGTAAATCTCATCGGTGGTTGTTTGATTCCCACTTCAGATCTTGGCACCACCACCACATCCGCATCCCGCCACCGCACCACCTTTGGGTCTACCTTAAACGCAGAATCTTGGGCAGTTTGTGTAAATGCTGTAGACACCCAGTTTAAATCTTTGTCCTGTTCAACATATATATTAGGTTCAACTAGGGTTACATCCAGTTCTAGAGTTCTGGTAAACAGCAGTTTAACGGGGTTATAGCTTACCTTCACTGCCTCGGTAAAAAGATGATCGGGATCCGTAGGGGTAGCTGGTATTTGCGAAGAACCAAACCTTACACCATTTAGGGAAAAGCCCTCCACTGGTCCGACATTGACTTTCCGGTTAAGAAAGCTAGATAAATTTTTCTCTACCGTTGGTGCTAATTGCTTCTGGATGAAATACCAAGCAAAAAGGCTTCCGCCCCCTATCCCAGAAACTAGAATCATGACCATAAGCATGAAGACCGGACGTAGCAGCCTCTGCCAAAACCCTCTACTTACCGTAGGTTCTGGAGTATTTTCCGGAGTAGGCTCTGGTAGATTACCAGGATTGGGAGAGTTACTCATCTTGATTGGTTTGCACCTTACAACTGGAGTTCCGAGGGAATATGGGGGCATCGTCATCTTAATTTATCAGGGAAATACAGGGAGTAGGGGTATCAGTTATAGGTGCCTAATACCAAGTGCGTTTCAAGAGGATATCACCATTCCCAATCATGATTAGGAAGAAGGGGCAAAGGGGGAGGAGATGGAAGAAGGTGCTATGTCTCAATGGTGTGAATGCAACTCGGGATCAGGCAGATAAGACTACTACTTTTTTTCTCTGACGAAGCTCCCTATCTTGATAGTTTCCAGAGCCAAGATTGATCCGTAGGTTTAACCCTATAGTTATGGGTGGTTTCAATTCCCTGACGCAATTCCTCTGACGGTCGATAAAGTAAAACATTTTTGAAACCCTCCGGAATCTCCGGTATGTTGGTAGAGCTATTGGATTTATCCAATAACATCAGCTGTACATCCGGACGAAGTAGATGACACAGAGATAGAACCCTACCGGGAATTTCATTACTGATCAAGAGTGGTTGTGGGATTTGATTAATCCAAGCGGCTACGGGGGGATTATTGCGACTCTTTGCATAGCTCTTGTGCCACCAAACTGGCAGTTGAGAGCTGACGATACAGGAGAGTATGCCGCTAAATGCCAGAGCAATTGCTATAGACTTCCAAGTTTTAGGATTTTTTCGGGTTTTTTCCATGGGCACCATGTCATGGTCACCCCTTACTTGCCCATCTTGTCTATCTTCGGTATTTGCTAAATTTCCATTCATCATGCCCATGGTGGGCAATCCCTTTTTTCCCTTATCTTTGGTAAGTTTTCCTGAGTTTTTAGCTTGGGTTGTCAGGAAATAAGCAATAGCTAACTGAATACCTAGATAACAGGGAATAGCATAGCGAGTAATGCTAGAACGGCGACCACCTAAGAGCAAATCTGGACCGATTATAGCAATTCCTGTCACTCCAATTAAGGTAATAATAAATACCCAAGCATGCTGAGGAGCCTTACGACAAAGATAGTAGAGGGCGTATACTGCTAAAAATAAACTGAGATAGTGGAGGGGACTCAAAGGATGGATGCCTTGGTTAACATCAAAGAAAATCCGACTGAGGTTTAAGGTCCAAAATAGGGGTAAGAAGCCTGAACGACTATGATTAACTGAGTCAGTATTAGCGATAAATTTGGAGAAATTAGTGATAACAATGATTAGCCAAGGGGAGAATAGCAATACTCCTCCTAAGGAGGCTAGTAAATAGCTAGTTACTCGCTTAGTCCAGCGACCACCTTCGGTAATTAATACATACAATCCCTGTCCAATTAAGACAAAGGCTGAGAAAGGGTGAGTATAAAGTGCTAAGGCAACAGTAAAGCTATAGATAATCCATTGATAAGGTTTTTTAATGAATTGCTTTATTCTAGAATAATTCATTGCCCATAATAGGACTGCACTAGAAAGCAAAATGCTAACAGTCCATAAACTATATTCTCGGGCTTCTTGGGCATACAAAACATGAAAGGGAGAAATAGCAATTATGGCAACAGCTACCCACCCGATTAATTTTGAACCAAATAGTTCTAAACACAGCCAGTAAGCACAGGGCAATGCTAATAAGCTAATTATTACTGATAGCAGTCTAATAGTTACTACGGAATTGCCAAAGGTTTGTAACCATAACCTCGCCATTAGGTAGTAAAGGGGCGAATGTTCTGGATTACCTGCTAGGGAATTAATGGTGTCATTGATATCTTTTTTATGATTAGGAAATTGGTAGTATTTTAACAAATTTTCTACGCTGATAATCTGACCATCGAAAATTGTTTCTACTAGTTCGGTTCGAGTGTGACCAGAAATTCGAAGGGAGGTCATAGTCTCGTCGTACCAGTAAACTTTACGGTCTAGGTTGTAAAATCTAAAGACTACTCCCAGTACGATTACGATGATCAGTAAATTTCTAAACCAGATAGAATCAAGAGTAATTTTCTTGATCATGCTAACTACGATAATTAGGGGATAATTGAAACTATAGCAAAGGGAACAGGGAATAGGGAACAGGGAGTAGGGAGTAGGGAGTAGGTAGTAGGGAGTAGGGAGTAGGTAGTAGGGAGTAGGGAGTAGGGAGTAGGGAGTAGGGAGTAGGGAGTAGGGAGTAGGGACTTCGGAGCAGGGAGAAATAGGAAAGAGATCCAAAGAGTTTTTGATGTTATGATCAATCATCAAGATTGTTAATGAGCTATTTATAAATGCTATAGTAAAGATGGTTTTAAGGGAATTAGCATCAAAGAATACTGTACCTCATAACTCCGATAAACGCTAATCTAAAATATAAAAAGGATACTTGAAAAGAAATACCTTAAAATTGGCAATTATAGCTTTTTTTATCCTAATGAGGTACATTCAAGTTTCTTACCCCGACTCCCTACTCCCTACTCCCAGATCCGCTGTTCCCTTTCCTTAATTACCAAGTAACAGCAACGTTTCTCAAAATTGTCATTGGACCTTGGTCTTTCAGACGTTTCATTTGCTCTTGGTTTCGGACTAGGAGAGCTCCGGCAAATCCGAGGGAATTGACCCCAATTGACTGGAAATCTGGTTGAGAACGGGGTAAAAGCAACATCCATTGCCTTGTGGCGAGGAGATTGTAGGCACCAGATTGCTTGTTACCATTGGCATTATTCCATGGCAACCCCACTGCACTCAGTAATCTATGGTACAAATCAAGGGTGGCTTGAGCGGCATCCCACGGAGAGTTTACCCAACTAGGGTCAAGCTCAGCAATAGCATGGATGAAGGGCAGGGTTGGGATGGTGCCAACAGAGTCCTGAAAGTTAGCTGATGCGATCGCATTTTCGATCGGGATGTTAACTCCTTCAGGAGCTAGGGGCAGAGGAACTAGTTGCAAGTGCTTGTGTCGTTGACTCGCACCACCAATCTTTCCAGCATTATAGAAAGCCAAGCCATCAATTTCCCCAAGACATGCCCACATAGCTGCAAAATCCTGCAAGGTCAGCCAAGTATCTTGCTCCTCGAAGGCACGGGTGATGATCAGCAGGTGATGGTCAACTACGTTGTATTTGTTCAACAGACACAGGTGGGTGTCGGAAAGGTCTGCTACAAATAAATCTTGTTCGTAGGGAAGAAAAGGGTTGAAATCCTTCGATGAAGTAGCTGTTTTTTCGTCTTGCTTCTTCTTGGCTTTGT
Organism: Moorena sp. SIO3A2; assembly: GCF_010672265.1. NCBI lineage: Bacteria > Bacillati > Cyanobacteriota > Cyanophyceae > Coleofasciculales > Coleofasciculaceae > Moorena > Moorena sp. SIO3A2. The sequence continues at coordinate 15,477 of NZ_JAAHHC010000074.1, read as the reverse complement.
CTTTCCATACCAGATTAGACAAAATCCGCACCAGGAAGCGAATACCCTCCTGTTCTACGAATTCGTATTCTGTCGCTATGGAGTGGAGTGCTTTACATTCAAGAGCGTGTTGGGTTTGTGCTTTCAGTTTCGGCCACAATGTACCTGGTTCTAGTACTAGTGTTCTTTCGGTAATTGGTTGTTCTTCAATCATAGCGATCGCATTTCCTTCAGCTTCTATTGCAATCTTAAATCATTTGTCAAAAAGCAAGCATTCAGCGGTCAGCCGTGAGCTAAAAGCTCACGCTACTTGAGGTGCTTAAAATAAACCTCGAATAGGGACTTCGGAGCAGGGACTGAGGCCGTAGGCCACGCTACGCGTTCGGAGCAGGGGGAAGAAAGTTGACTGTACCTGATCAGAATAATAAACGCTATACTCTTATAGAGTAACATTCAAAAAGTAACCCTATCAATTAAAAATAAAGTAACTATTTTAAAATATAAACTACTATAGTTATTTTTAGTAATATGTATTAAAATTGATTTAGAATAACTCAAAAAAACTCTGATACCTTTGCTACTACTCCCGATTCCCGACTCCCTCGGTGCGCTTTCCGTGATGGCGAGCAATCCCTCGCCATCACGGGTCGCACCGCTCCCGACTCCCGACTCCCTAAAGACCAGTACAAAAGTTACTCAACCAATTGAGCACTGCTATCAATAAAAGTAATCCTAAAGAGGTAATCCTATACCATGATCACAGGAAATTATGAACTGGCTGAACACCGGGTAATTTGCAAAAATGTCAGTTGGCAGATATTTGAACAATTACTCACAGAATTAGGAGAAGACCGCTCCACTCGCTTGGCTTACGATGACGGAACATTAGAAATTATGACTCCCTTAGGCCCCCATGAAAATAATAACCGCTTTATTGAACGCTTGATTGGTGCGATCGCTGATGAGTTAAATCTAACTATCAAAACCTTTGGCTCCTTGACTCTTAAGCGAGAAACACGATTAAAAGGGGCAGAACCTGACTCCTGTTACTATCTCCAAAATGAGCCATTGGTAAGACATAAGCAAACTATTAATTTAGATCATGACCCACCGCCTGATTTAGTATTAGAAATCGATATAACCAGTGGTTCTTTAGATAAGCGTCCTATTTATGCAGCGCTTGGTGTCCCTGAATTGTGGCGTTATAATGGACAAAACTTAGAAGTTTTTGTGCTACAACAACCGATTTTAATTTATAATCAAGTAAATCAGAGTCCAACCTTCCCTTGGATGCCTTTGAATGCTATACCTAGGTTTATTAACCAAAGTTTAGTTGATGGCGAAACAGCAACATTACGGGCGTTTAGGGCTTGGGTTAGAAAACAACATATAGGAGATATCAATTAGGTAAGGAGCAAAGTCTTGGGTTTTAGGGAGCAGGGACCAGGGAGCAGGGAGCAGGGGTAATAAAATTGAATGTACCTGATCATAATAATAAACGCTATAATATTAGCCATTAAAAAAAACTCAAAAAAAACAATGTATTTCAATTGAATTATAATAACCAAAATAATCTGTATTTCCTACTATTACCGATTCCCGATTTCCTGTTCCCGATTCCCGATTCCCGATTCCCGATTCCCGATTCCCGATTCCCGATTCCCTAAAAAAATGACTAAAAACTGGATTCCCCAAAGTGAAGCTCCTGCTTCTCCTAAAGAAACCCTACCTACCATGTATGATCTGCCGAGTGAGAATCCGGAGGAACCTGGTTTGCCAGACGAATTTCACGATTTACAACCCGAATTATTAAGTCGCACCTTTCGTTGTCAGTATTACCCTTCTGAGGAAGTATTTATTGGTACAGATTTAAATCTTTACTATGATGTGCGCCATCCTCAATGGTATAAACGTCCAGATTGGTTTTTAGTAGTGGGAGTTCCCCGTTTATACGAGGGCACTGATATTAGATCTAGCTATGTAATTTGGCAAGAAGGAGTTAATCCCTTTGTAATTGTAGAATTGCTGTCACCCACAACTGCAAAAGATGATTTAGGGGATAATCTAGAGCAAGAATCTGAAGCATCTAGAAGAGTTGCTGGAAATAGTGATAAGATTCAACTACACGATAGTAATAAAACTAGTAATAGTAGCAGTGAGCTTACCCATCAAACTATTCCTTCCAAGTGGGAAGTCTATGAGCAACGATTACGGGTACCTTATTATCTCGTGTTTAGTCGCTATACCAACCAAATTCGGTTTTTCAAATTAGTCGGAGCTGGTTACCAAGAGCAAGGTATTTTAGCTGATCCACCCCAGATTTGGATTCCAGAACTAGACATAGGTGTGGGATTGTGGTGGGGAGAGTATGCGGGGATAACTCGTAATTGGTTGCGCTGGTGTGATGGTTCCGGAAATTGGCTTCTGACTGATACAGAACAGGAACGGGAAGCAAAAGAACAAGCCCAGCAACAAGTGAAACAAATTGTAGTCAATCTGTTGAAATCAGGGATGGATATTGAACAAGTTGCTAATATCACTGGACTTGATCGGGAGGAAATTAGAGAGTTAGCAGGAGAATCAGATGGGAGCAGGTGAAAAGTAAGCACTCAGCGGTCAGTGCTCAGTGCTCAGCCCTGAAGGGTGGCTCAGATAGTAATCAACATTCCATCACCGTAGCTTAAAAACCGAAAACGGTGTTGAAGAGCATATTGATACACTTCTTCAAGTCGCTTTCGTCCAAGGAATGCTTCAACAAGCAGCAGATGAGTCGTCTGTGGTTCGTGAAAATTGGTAATGACACCCCCAACGAGCTCAAACCGGAAACCGGGGGTAATAAAAAGATTTGTTTGGCCACTCATACCACGAACAGCGCTTTCAAGAGCCCGAACAACCGTTGTTCCAACAGCAATGACACGCCCACCCGCCTCTTTCCATCTATGTAAACGGTTTAACGTTTCTTGGGAGACCTCGAACTGTTCAGAGGAAGGTTTTTGCCTAGATTCAATGCAAAGAGAGCTGGAACTCCCGACCTGTAGCGTCACAAACTCCACCTGCTTCCCACTAGCACGTAGTTGACTAATAAGTTCGGGTGTAAAGTGCAAACTTGCCGTCGGCACTGCAACAGAACCAGCTTTATTTGCAAAGATTGTCTGATCATCGATCTTGTCTTGGTAGTCCCCCGATCCCTGTCGAATGTTGGGAGCCGTATCGTTAAACACCAAGAGATCACGAGAGCCAAGATGTTGAGGGAGAGAAGCGAAGGTTGTTTCCTCTATCTCTGCATCTGGAGAGGTAATCAGAAGCTTTGCCGCTTCAGGCGGTTGAATCGGACGTTGGGCGATAAACTCTGTTGGGAGTTCATAGGTAAATATTTCCATGGTTGGTATTACCAGTCTGTGTTTGCTTGGAGTATGTGGGGTCTGCTTGTATAATTCAAATTGAGGCGTTGCTTATTGTGGCTATGATTGAGCTCCCATAGCCATGCCCAATTTTGCCCCCACAATTGATAGCCCTGGCGAAACATTAGACCTTTTGCAAAAGTCTTTCGCGGTCTAATGGGTTATTGGCAATTTTTGATTTAGCGTACGCTTAAAACTAACAAACTTGCTTTGTGCTCTCTTTGTATATAAACCTAGTACACAATCAAGCTAATTTGTCCCAAAACTCTGATTCAGTACCATCTCCTGCTCAACTATCGCCAGTTATGCTTGAGTAGCGACATTATTAATCACCCAAGCTGCATACTGTTCGTTGACATGCTGTGTACTTAGTACCACAAATTCAGGGGTATCGTAGGGATGATAATTAGTTACAGTCTGCTCTGCTTTAGAGATCAGCTCCGTAGTTGTTTTGATGAGTAGCAGCACTTCAGAATCAGACTCAACCTCACCCTCCCACCAATAAACTGAAGATATCCCGGGAATAATGTTCACACATGCTGCCTCTCTACGCTCCAGAAGCTGATGAGACAGATTATGGGCAACAGCATTATCAGGACAGGTGACAAGTATTAAAACTATGTTCATGCTTTTGCTTAATTTTTTTTTGACCCGGGAATATATTAAACCAGATTCCTGACTTTACAATGTTTTATAAAGAAAACGGTTAAATCCGGATGGGAGCCACCTATTCAGGAATGGCTGGAAAACTCGATCAAGGATATTGCTATTTTGGAGAATGAGCAGTTTGGCAGTATTGAAAGTCAATCCGGAAACAGCTAAAAGTCTCCTTGCTGAATTTTTGAATGAATAAGAGTGGGGTAGGCATCCTGCCTGCCCTAAGCAGGAAACAGGCAAGATGCCTGTTCCACGCCTGATGCCCATTCCACAGCAAGATGCCCATTCCACGCCTGATGCCCATTCCACGCCTGATGCCCATTCCAGAAAACTCTTAAAATCATTCCATTATTAAGTAAGGCCGAAAAAGTTAGAGGAGTTAAGGATGGAAACCAAAGCCTTAGGCACTTCGGAGGTAAAAATTACCCCGATTATCATGGGCACTTGGCAGGCCGGTAAATCTAGGTGGGTAGGCATTGAAGATGCTGAGACCATAAAAGGGCTGCGAGCAGGATTTGAGGCGGGGATAACTACGGTTGATACTGCAGAAATTTACGGGCAGGGTCACTCGGAACAAATTGTTGGTCAGGCTCTAGCAGAAGTACGAGACCAAGTGGTATATGCTACCAAAGTGTTTCCAAATCATCTTAAATATGACCAGGTGATCGAGGCTTGTGAGGGTTCCTTAAAAAACCTGAAGACAGATTATATCGACCTCTACCAGATTCACTGGCCTTCTGGCACCTTTCAAAGTGAGGTAGTGCCAATTGAGGAAACCATGAGCGCTCTCAATAGGTTGAAAGAGCAAGGCAAAATTCGGGCAATTGGAGTCTCCAATTTTTCCCGCAGCCAGTTAGCAGAAGCTTCTCAGTACGGACGAATTGATAGCTTGCAGCCTCCCTACTCTCTGTTTTGGCGTCAGGTGGAGCAAGATGCTATGCCTTATTGTGTAGAGCACAATATCTCGATTATTGCCTATTCTTCCTTAGCTCAGGGATTATTAACTGGCAAGTTTGGTCCAGAGCACAAGTTTCAGGAAGGGGATCATCGCAGCAAAAATAAGTTGTTCAACGGTGATAACTATCAACGAGCACAGCAAGCATTAGCTCAGCTACGACCAATTGCAGAGCGTCATCAGTGTACCCTGGCTCAGTTGTCTCTGGCATGGTTGATGTCTCAGCCACAAACGAATGCGATCGCAGGATTCCGAAATAGTGACCAAGTTATTCAAAATGCTCAAGCTGTTGAGGTTAAGCTATCTGCTGATGAGCTACAAGACATTGATCAGATTGGACGGTTGGTTACCGATCATATAGATGATAATCCAGTGATGTGGGATCTTTAAGGGACTGCTTAAACCTGACTTCTTGACGTCAGCGGTCAGCCGTCAGGGGTCAGGGGTCAGGGGTCAGCGGTCAGCGGTCAGCCGTCAGCTTATTTTATTCAAAAGTACTTCAAGTAGTATGGCCTACGGCCAATGACTGATTGCTGATAACTGATAACTGATAGCTGATTGCTGATAACTGATAGCTGAAAGCTGATTGCTGATTGCTGATTGCTGATTGCTTACTGTCAGTAACCAAAACCATTTCCCAGATAGTTGTTTAGACTATTTGGGGATTAAAGGGAATTAACGAGGATAACCCAAGTTGATCAATTGAGGCTATTCAGTGATCAATCGTCCTTTGCCTCTTTAACTAACTTGGTTATCGATTCGATAGTTGTTTTTAATAACAGGGTTAAGGCAAAAATTATGGCCACCGCTATTCCACCTTGCCTCAGGGGGATAGGTAGCCCGCCATTACCAGAAGGTGTAGGGAGAGTTGATGGAACACCTTCAGTAGCAACAACCTCGCTAACTTCCACATTGAAATCGGGATTTTGATATGCTAGCATGGGGTATTATCGGCTCTTTAAGAGCCGTGTTAATGTTGTTAGTTGTCACAAGGACAGCAGCCAGAAACGGCCTGCGAAACTGATTCTGGCTGAGTCTTTCTATTATGAAAATCTGGCACTACTCCACCTACATGGCAACGAGGCAAAACACAGTAAATCACACAGATACACTGTGGTAGAGGTACCAATGACTACGATAATTGAAGGCTAAAACACTCCTCCACTTCCCTAAGTTATAGATTTACAACCCTAAGTGATAGAATTACAACTTTGAGATGCACCCGACAATGGCTCCTATAATCAGGAGCCGGTGATGGTGATAGTCTCACCTAGGGTTGTGTGGACGTAGCCTTCTAGAAGGGTAGACGAGTCAGTGGTAGACTCACTGGCTTTTTAAGAATACCTCTTACATCGACCATTTCCAGATTAGGAGCATTACCAAGAGCTGCCAATCAGAATGAGTCCATAGTTAGATCCCATATGACTCTAAAAAATCTGAAATGCTAAGCCCTTCGAGATATATGCAGATTATCTCGAAAAAGCCTATTCTGTCAAGGGATTTTTGGAAATTTGTAATAATTACCTACTTATATAGATATCATGTATTGATCTACCTGTGTTGCATAAATGGGGATTTTGTTATAAAAATTTACATTTAGAGATTGACAGGCGATCGCTTCAACATCAAACTAATCTTTCAATCCAATTATCCCCACTTATCTGGGGATAAATATTAGCTTGTCAAACTCCAGGGTAAACCGATCTTATTGTCAAATGCCTACTGGATATAAGATTCATGGGATAAGTATTTTTGCTTATGAATTTTGAAATCTTTGTCTTGATGGCGTCGCTAATGGGGTAAACCACGCCAGTTGCTCATGGGGGGGACCCCAAAACCTCACTGGCTCCCCTTTGGTGGCGCTGCATCGCTAACAACTCTCCGAGTGCTCTCTTACTTAGATCCTTTTGATACCAACCCCTGTAGCTCAAATGCTGGCACATTAGCCAGTTCCTTCGGTTCTAATTTATACATCGCTCCAGCATAAACTCTCCCTTCAGCAACCATAGCTTTCCCAGTAATCTGGTTAAGAGCTTCTATCAGCAATTTGTCCAAGTTTTGATTTTGGTTTATGGCGTTTTCCAAATCTGGCTTGGGGTAGAGAATAAGATATGAGTTGGTAACAATTGCTTTTGATTGGTTGAGAATAAATCTAAAGGGCTTTTTCCCTTGTTTATCTGAACGTTGTAATCAACTTGCTGATAGCTGTTCGCGTAGCGCATTAGCTAATAGCTGATGACTAAATGTTTACGGATAGAGAGAATTAACATTTTCATCAATTAGATAGTTAAGACTCATTCCCTTGTTGCCTAGCTTTTATTATTGCTCTTAATTGGCGCAGTTTCTCGGAAACAGGAGGCGGATTGAGTCGTTGCTGCTCCCTCATGGTATGACAATGAAAGAGCCAGTTTTTCATATATTCGCTGACAGCGTTTTGATTTTGCAGGTAATAGAGGATAGTAGCGTAGACTTGTTCTAGGGTTAATGATGTATAAGCTTGAGCAATTTCTTCTGGGGTTTTATGACAGTCTAGATAGTCATATAATATGGTTTCAATACCAATTCTTGTTCCTTTGAGGCGAATATCAGTAGGAGCAAGAAAGTTGAAATAATCTGTTAAAGCTTGATTTGACATGATCATTAGGTAAATAAACTAGTAAGTTTTATTGTAAACAGAAGTCTTTAGGTTATTGATGTGTAAACCCCGACAGTTACGTAGGGTGCGTTAGGGAAGGGCGAGCCCTCATTTTCTCGATAGCCAGGGTTAGGTTGCTGCCCGTAACGCACCACGGTGTCTACCTGTTTACCACTATCCCTAGGGCGAATAACCTTCAAGATTATTTCCACATAATCGCTCCAACAACTCCCTGGGAATAGCATCGAAATTTTCTAACAAAAAGTCCATCAGAGCAAGATGTCGTAAAACCTCAGCAGCAGGAGCCTTATAGCGCTTAGTTCCAGCAAACCAGCTGTTAACTGTACTGATGGAGCGGGAGCAGATTAATGCTATGTCTTCTCGACTGACCTCCCATTTCGAGATGAACTCCTTTGGTGTCATGGCCAGTTGCCAGTGACTGTACATTTGGATCAGGATACGGTCTAGGTCAGTTAGGGGACGAGGATAGGATTTTGGGCGGGTGGGTTTATTGCCTGCTAGTTGTGCCAGGCGGTCTAGGTATCGCTGATAGTAGATAGCATGATCAGTTGAGCGTTTTTTTGGCATGATGGAATTATCTCCAATGTCCTTGGGGAATAAGCCGCGCTGTTGGAATGATCGTCTCAAGAAGCGCGGCTTTTTGTCCGATAATCATCTCGAAATACCAGACATTTTTATTATTACTAATAAATCATAATGTGTCAAGATTATTTCTGGTATTTTTAACAGTTTTTAACAAACCAAAAATTTACTTTTGGCAATTTTAACGATTAGCTATTAGTGAAATTTAGGGAGCAGTAATTTAATCAAGTAATATAGATTTTTTTAAAATAGGTAAGGTAAGCATATGCGCTACGCGCACGCTGCTTGAGGTGCCGTCAGCTTTCAGCCGTCAGCCATTCGCGAGCTGATAGCTGATAGCTGATAGCTGATAGCTGATAGCTGATAGCTTAGCTATCAACAATACATTTCGCCTCCAAAACCACCAATCCCTTAGTTTCAAACACCGAACAGGATGCCATCACTTGTTCCAAAGCAGGTTTTATCCCTTGTTCAAGTTGTTCAATAGCATGATTAGCGGCTGGCTGATACTGATTCAACCACTTTCGATCTTGAATAGCATCAGCCCTTAACTCGATTGGGTTTAGTACCCAAAAATCAATATCATAGGTTTTAATAAACTCCTTAACAACTGATAGATTAGCACTATATTGGGCATCAATTAAATCTAGAGTTCGTTGTCGAAATTTCTGATAATATCCGACGTGGTAAGGAATAGCATATTCACTGGCTACCAACACAGAACGCTGAGCAAAGGTGGGGATATTATTCATCTCTGGAGACAGAGAAGCAATTAAGCTATCTTTCGGTTGTTGTTGAAAATATTTATACAACGATGGAGTATCCCCGACTTTATACGCAGTAATGGGAAAATCATCCACAAAACTAGGATATAATAGTAATGCTGCTGCAATTATCGTAGTAGTTGCTATCGCCAAAACGTTAGGTATAGAAAAAATTCCAGAAAAACCGCTTTGGCTAGGCTGGCTTGCCCATTTAACTACGCTATCAATCAGAATGATAAAAACTATACCAGCACTTAGCACCATGATCACTCTCAGACTATGTTGAGTATAGCGACTAGGAAGATGCAATTTAAATAGCAAAACATGAGCAGCAACAAACATCCCAAGAGAGGCTATGACCATCTGGAGCAAAAGGATAATTTCTTTACTGATCTGCTTCACTAACGGAAATTTATTGGGAAATAAGGGCAAGAGCAGCAGTAAAAATCCCGCGCCATTAGTAGCTGGAGTAAGAATCGAAGTCAGACGAAGTCCGCTTCTACCTTTTAACCAAAACTTAGCGGGATCATCATCATAAAAAAAACGCGATCGCCCCCCTGGAAAAAACTCTGGTAACTGTCTCGCTTCAGCTACAGAAATCACTGGACCAAACTCATTGGTTTTCAGGGCATAGGGCAGCATCACCAAAAAGGCTACTATCAATCCCGCCAGACACAACCAACGTCGCTCTTGGGATAAGCCTAACTTACCATTGCGCCATTCAAATAGTCGTAAAACTAAGGTACCGGAAGAAATAAATACTAACTGGGGATAGAATAGACCTTGGAGTGCGATCGCACCCAAACAAAACCACAATGACCCCCGCACTAGGTAATACATAAACCCCAACAACAGGGGATAGACAAACGCCTTCGGTGTTCCAGACACCACCGTATCAGTCATGCCCAAGGCTTGAGACAGCAACAAGGTAGCACTAAAGGCTGCTGCTGGTACTGGCAACAATTCCAGACATACCCAAAAGCAATAGCTAGCGCTAACCAGATTCAACACTACCGGTAAGAGTTTGTTAAATAGCAATGGATTAACACCCAATGCTGCTATGATTCGATAGACTGTAGTGTACCCAGCTGGAGCAACCGTTTGAAAGTAATCAGCAATTAAGTCTTTAGGAAACAGCTCTGGATCAAGAAATCGCATCATCCAAAATATATGTTGTCGTGCATCATCTTGGACAATATACTCACCGCTGAACGCTTCCCTTAGTGCTAGCAAGCTATACACTACGGTAAAGGTTAGGCTGAGGCTAAACCAAAAGATAACTTGAGGAGTAAATCGTTTGTTACAAGGAGTTGTGAGTAATCTCTCAATAGGGGCAATCATTTAGTCAAGGGAATAGGGAATAGGGAGTCGGGAGTCGGGAATCGGGAGTCGGGAGTCGGGAATCGGGAGTCGAGAATCGAGAATCGGGAGTAGGGAATCGGGAATCGGGAAAAAATCTTGTGTATCTAATTACTATGAGAATCCTTATTCTAGTCAATTAAGATCACCTTAAACCGGTTCACCTACCCTACGGCAACGCCAAAGGCGAACAACCTTTAACCAAATAATCCTGATTGAGTGAAAAAATTTAGGAAGAATAGCAGTGGTGTTTGCAGTTGGAATTCAAGGGGATCAAGACGTTTGTCATGCTGTTTCTTCAAGCTCCTTGTTTCTATCAGGGCTATCATTATGCCAATACAGGTGGTTAGATGTCCAAAGTGGCTCCAATTAACCACTTGACATCAGCTATCCCACAGGGCTTTCTGGATGGGGAAGTTAATTCTTGGCATGTTGATAACCGATGAGTGGTTTCTGCTTTCAAGCTTGCCCACTCCCTCTGTTTTTGTCAATCCTCTCTATGCCATTGGTATGAAACGATTATAGTATATTACCTACCGAGCCAATGAACATCAAGAATACCAATTCCAAAAATGAATCTTTCAATCTAATTCTTTGTGGATTAGCTTTCCAGTTTATTCCGTTATTCACGTTTGGATTAATTTTAGCAGCTTTTGAAGATTGGTCATCACCATTCCCTGGAGTTTTATTTCATTTAATTATCTCAACATTTATATATGGATATATACCTCTTCTCAAAGGATGCCGTCTATATAGTTACGACAAGGGATATGCAAGTAAGTGGGGATGGTTCGGATTATTAAGTATTTTGGGATTATCATTCCTATTACTTTTTCCGGAAAAGAGAACAAATTTTTATTCAGAAGGGTCATTGGGTAATGACTCAATAAAGTTCCCCTTTAATAAGCTTAATATTCCTGAATTTTTATTATATTACTCGATAGCTTTCCCAATTTTAATTTTAACAATATTTATAATTATATTGTTAATTATTGGATTATTTTCCTTGGTAAAGGGCAGTGATTTTATTGATTTATTTTCAAATGCTACCTGGGATATATTACCTGAATTATATGTCACCATTACATACTTATTTATAGGATTATTTTTATTTAGATATATCCGAATACTAGGATTCGATGTTGAAAAATTTGGGATTTTGAATTTTGGGAGTTTAAAGCCAATAATTAATTGGAAATTAATTATTTTAATAGTTTTTTTAAACTATGCTTTTGCTTGGGGCTTTAATTCCTTAATTTCATATTATATTTCATTTATTTACCCAGATTTTATTGAAAACTCGATTAATGAATTAGAATTTACAAATGTTATAGGGCTAATATCTTGGAGCTTTTCGGCGATTGTTTTTGCTCCGTTGTTGGAAGAGCTTATTTGTCGTGGAATAATCTTGCAGAAGTGGGCAATGAAATGGGGGATAAAAGCCGGAATAGTTACCTCATCTTTATTATTTGCGATTTGCCATTTGCGATTCGATATTGTATCCTTATTCATTGCCGGAACTATATTGTCTGTTCTATACTTTAAGACTGGCAACTTAATAGTACCAATCCTTTGTCATAGTCTTTACAATACTATTGTTACAATTTTTATGATTGGACGGTACTATAATAGCTCAAACGTTGACTTCGTTTCGGTAAACGATTATCGAGTTTCCATGGAACCATTATTAGGTCAAAAAGCAATTGTAGCAGCTATATCCTTTGCCGTTATCATGTTTTTTTTATATCGAAATTTTCCTAAACAAGATGACATCCTTCCCTACTATAGAAATTCTAAGTGATTGATTAAAATTGTAAGGAATCCAACGGGTTAAATTCACCTGTCCTGTTTGGATTAGCGCTACCACCATCCATAAACAGGCATCTTGGTGGAACGGGCATCTTGCCCGTTTCATTTCCGGACGGACTATCCTAACTAGGCGCGACAAAGCGGAAAATGAGTGGGAGCCCAAAGCTGGTGCGTTACGGGGCGGACTATCCCAACCCTGGCCACGAGGCGAAAAATAAGGGCAAGTCCGCCCCTAACACACCCTACGCACCCTACGTAACTTCAACCTTGGCCTATTGGCCACGCGATCGCGTCAACCTTCAACCAAATAACCTTGGCCTATTGGCCACGCGATCGCGTTCAACCTTCAACCTGTTAACCTTCAACCTGTTAACCTTCAACCGCTTAACCTCCAACCGCTTAACCTTCAACCTTCAACCTTCAACCTTCAAACCTTCAACCTTCAAACCTTCAACCTGCTAACCTCCAACCAGTTAACCTCCAAAAAAAAACCCCCAATCGGGGGTAGTGCATCAAAACTTTGTTAACCAAACTGTGGCGGAAACTAATTAATCAAATACACGATTACAAACAGAACAATCCACACCACATCAACGAAGTGCCAGTAGAGTTCTGCGGCTTCTACACCAAAATGCTCTTCACTGGAGTAGTGCTTTGAATTTAGCGATCTCAATAATACTAACACAATTAACCCGAGTCCGCAAGTAACATGAAGACCATGGAAACCAGTTAAGGCAAAGAAAGAACTGGTAAATAAGTTAGTAGTCAGACCAAAGTCTACATGAGTGTACTCATAGACTTGTCCTCCTAAGAACATCGCACCCATCAGAGCAGTGATTCCAAACCAGAGTCGCAAACCAGATACATCATTCTTCTTAATAGCACTCTGGCCCCGGTGCATGACGAAACTACTAGTAATCAGGATGATGGTGTTGATTGTTGGCACCAATAACTCTAATTCTGTACCCTCTGGAGGCCAAGCTGGCATCGTCGCTTTATAAATTAAAAAAGCGGCAAACATCCCCAAGAAGGTCATACTATCAGCAGCCAGAAACACCACCAAACCAAACATCCGAAAATCCGGATGCTCCTCGTGATGTACCTCTGCTGCCTCAACCTCATGATGATAGTTGAGGCTAGTTTTAGACGGATCTATCGTTGAGCCTTGCATAAATTCCTTTGAATTAATCTTGAGCTGACATTTGTGCCTGTTGAGCTTCGATTAGGGTAGGTTAGGAGGTTAAATTAAGAATTAAGAATTAAGAATTAAGAATTAAGAATGTAGAATGTAGAATTCTACATTCTTAATTCTACATTCTACATTCTACATTCTACATTCTGACAGACAACCTTGGCCAAAGGCCACGCTACGCGAACAACCTTGGCCAAAGGCCACGCTACGCGAACAACCTTGGCCAAAGGCCACGCTACGCGAACAACCTTCAACCTGCTAACCTACCCAACATCTCCTTTAACTTCAACCAGCAACTCCTCGACCTGTTTATCGGTGTCAACACTATAACTGTCGATACCGTATTCGTAAGGACCGGACCACAAAATTGGTTCCTCGTCAAAGTTCTCAATGGCAGGAGGAGAGGTAGTTTGCCACTCTAATGTCAGAGCTCTCCAAGGATTGCGACCAGCAATCTTACCACGGTTCAAACTCCAGATGATATTAATCACAAAGGGTATGGTAGAAACGGCAAGAAGATAGGAGCCAATAGTGCAGATCATGTTGAGGCTTTGAAACTGGGGGTCATACATAGCAACCCTACGGTTCATACCCAATAGACCAAGCTCATGCATCGGCAAGAAGGTCATGTTTAGACCAATGAAGGTCAACACAAAGTGAATGCGTCCTAAGGTTTCGTTGACCATTCGCCCGGTCATTTTGGGGAACCAGTGATAAACCGCGCCAAATAACCCTAGCACACTACCACCAAACAGAACGTAGTGGAAGTGAGCCACAATGAAATAAGTGTCATGGACATGGACATCAAAGGGAACGGAAGCGAGCATGACACCGCTAAGACCCCCAATCAAAAATGCCGAGATAAAGCCCATACCAAAGAGCATGGCACTATTTAAGTTGATTTTTCCGCCCCAAATCGTTGCCACCCAGCTAAACACCTTAATCCCTGTGGGCACAGCAATCAGCATGGTGGCAGCCATAAAGAACATCCGCAACCAACCAGGAGTGCCACTAGTGAACATATGGTGCGCCCAGACAATTAGTCCTAGGAAACAAATCAACATACTGGAGTATGCGATCGCACGATAGCCAAAAACCGGCTTACGGGCATGTACCGGTAGGATTTCCGAGATTACCCCAAAGAACGGTAGCACCATGATGTACACCGCCGGGTGGGAGTAAAACCAGAACATGTGCTGGTAGACAATTGGGTCTCCTCCCCCAGCCGGGTTAAAGAAATTGGTGCCAGCAATTAAATCAAAGGACAGGAAAATTAACGCTGCTGCTAGGACTGGAGTACCAATCAAAACTAGGATTGAGGTTCCTAACATTGCCCAGCAAAACAGAGGCATATCATGAATAGTCATGCTAGGTGTGCGCATCTTCACAATAGTAGTGAAGAAGTTAAGCGCCCCTAGCACTGAGGAAGTCCCGATCACCAGGATGCTCAAAATCCAAATTTCTTCACCCACCTGAGAACTAATTAAGCTCAAAGGGGGGTAAGAGGTCCAACCGGCTTCGGGAGCACCTACGAAAAAACTACTCATTAACAGCAAACCCCCCACAGCATTCATCCAGAATGCCACTGCATTCAGCTTGGGGAATGCCATATCCTTTGCCCCAATCATCAAGGGAATCAGATAGTTAGCAAAAGCAGCACCAGCCGGGATAATCCATAGGAACAACATAATTGTTCCGTGCATGGTGAACACTCGGTTGTAGGTTAAAGGGCTCAATAAATCCGGGTCTGGTGTGGCCAACTCAGTGCGAATTAATCCAGCTAATGCGCCACCGATGAAATAGAACACAAATGAAGTGACCAGGTATTGAATCCCAATCACTTTATGGTCGGTATTGAACGTGAAGTAATCTTGCCAACGCCGCTCATGTTCTTCAACATGACCAGCATCCTTTACCGATTCCGGTTTTTCTAATTGCGTCGTCATGGGATAGTGGAGGTGTGATGGACTAAAAGGATAGGCAACAGCCAAAATTAAGAATGTAGAATTTAGAATTTAGAATTTAGAATTTAGAATTTAGAATTTAGAATTTAGAATTTAGAATTTAGAATTTAGAATTTAGAATTTAGAATTTAGAATTTAGAATTTAGAATTTAGAATTTA
>NZ_JAAHHC010000073.1:0-26132 GCF_010672265.1 Moorena sp. SIO3A2 | reverse complement strand
GTAGCGTGGCCTACGGCCTTAAATGCTGGGCAAGTCAGCCACTTACGTGCCTAAAAAATAGAACTTATTGTATTGTTCCGGTGGGTCGGGGCATCCCGTGTCGTTAATAAAGTAACCCGTGTATCCGTTCGCGCCCCGCGTCGGCGAAAGCCGATAGTGATGGCTGGAGTTGGTAAGAAGCCCACACTGTAATCTTCGATGAGCGTGTGGGAGTATGTCACGTTATAGTCAACCTTGGCCAAAAGGCCACGGGTTCGCGTTCAACCTTTAACCTTAAACTTTCAACTTTCAACCCGCTCAAGGAATAATTTCTGTTACCACTCTTTCCCCAACACCACTAGTTACTAAAATATCTTGAGCTTCCAGGTTACCCACTGCTTTATCACCAGTCGTATTAAATTGGGGTGAAACTTGTTCATATATTACATTACCTGAGGCTTCCATCTGTTGGGTGGGGATATCCCAAGTTAGCTGATTAGCGTATAGTTTGGATTGCTTACGGCTTCCCTCCCCTTGTACTCCTCCAGTTAATCTAACTACTTTCTTGCCCAAATCTACCCGTCCCCTGTTAGCTGTTACCATCACTTTCTCCTGCTGGTGAACAATTCTAACCGGCTGATCGGACACAACAGTTTTATCATTCAAATTCCAAACTGCTGAATTACTCGATATCACGACCGGTGGTTCAACCGAAGTCAACTGCACATTTTTCTTGAGAGTTGCTATATTTGCCTTAAGGTTTACCTCAGAATTGTCTGCTTCCACTCGTTCTGTTACTACCTTATTTTTATAGCGCTCAATAAATATCCTTTTGTTACCAATTACCTTCTGTTGTTCGATTTGCCAGAGCAAACGTTCCGTTTTCATTTGCAAGTTTGGGTCTTTCGATATGGCTGCTACTTGACCAATTAATTCCAAATTCTGGGTGCGACTTAAGTAACGCCCTTCTTTTGCGGATGCTTGTAGTTTAGGGTGATTACCTTTAACGTTATTGCGGATAACTAACAAATCTTCCTTAGGTTTCCACTCAGACTCATCACCTCGTAACACAGCACCATTACGGGGATCTGTAGCCGTGACCTGACCTTTGAGAAACACTATCTCACCATTCTCTAGGATTTCCCCACTCTGGGCTGAGACCTGTAAGATCAGTTTCCCATCTTGATACAAATCCCCATTGGGTTTCTCAATGTAAGCGATTTTTCTATCTGGAGAGTAAGTCGCTTTATCTCCAGTAACTTTCCATAGAGGACGACCTTGCTTATCTGACTGATCTAGAGTGACGTTTTTAAAGACTAGACTTCCTTCAATTTTTTCAGTAACGTTAGTGTCTTCCTGAACTTGATTTAATGGTTTCGGCTCACTCTTACAGCCAGATAATGAGTAAACCATGAAAATCAAAATAAAAAATTTAAGACATCTCTTGGAGTATAAAAACATATGGCTTAAGAGCGTGTGGTTAGGATAAATGACTATAAAATAATCGATACAAAGCTTAATCATAAAGACTTGTATCGATTTAAAAAAGGAATTTTTATAAAAATTGCTTACTAGGAAACGCTATAGTAGTTATTACTAGTTATTAGAAGTTTTTATAACCTCTATAGTTCCTGGGGGGCGACAAGCCCCCCAAAGTCCTTGTCAGCTCTAGGTTTAAGGTCACTATCATCCCAAACTATACCTAGACAATCATGAGCATATTTTCAATGACTGAGAACTCAATCCCTGATTCTTTCGTCCAAGTGGTCGAAAAATCCGGTTGATAAGTTGGGTAACTGAATTGACGCGCATCATGACCAGATAAGGATTATAGCCTACCTTTCACCCCCTCAGCGCTCGGCAGAATATTTTCAATGACTGAGAACTCAATCCCTGATTATTTCCTTCAATTTGGATATAAGTTTTGTAACTGAATTGACCAAACCCAGATGAGTTAATGATTATAGGCGATCTGTTACCCCCTCAGCTATACTTGACGTAGTTGCTTAGCTTTAAGTTTTTAGATGTTTTACCCTACTCCATGAATAAGGTCTGTATGTCAACTATAGGAGGGCAAAGCATCGGACATAAACTATAGGGTTTCAGCCACTAATTACTGCCCGAATGCTACAAGACATGAGAAACAAACGCCCACACACCTACATCGTAGTTTCGACCCCATCAGACAGACCATAATCACCAATGACAATGACTAATGACTAATGACGTAAGTATTCAGCCGTCAGCTCTCAGCCGTCAGCCGTCAGCCGTCAGCCGTGAGCTAAAAGCTCACGCTGCGCGAACAGCCGTCAGCCGTCAGCAGACTTAACTGAGATTAAACGAATGCTTACCTCTTTCATTCAAAAGCACCTCAAGTAGCAACTCAAGTAGCGCATTAGCTGATAGCTGATAGCTGATAGCTGATAGCTGAATGCTTACCTAATGACTAATCACTAATCACTAATCACTAATCACCAAACTATTTGTGCTGTTCATCCATCACATTGAACCCAGACAACGGACGGTAAGTATAGTTTTGTTTGGGTGTTTTTTGGATACTTTCTTGGATGGTATCAAGGTCAATATAGCGGTCGGCTACATTAATTAGACTGTCACTGGTCATGGAGCGTAGGCTGACCACCTCAACCCGAACTCCCCGATAACTTACAGAATCCACTGCATAGGCAAGATCGCCATCTCCACTGACTAGAACTGCTGTGTCGTAGGAACCCACTAGTGCCATCATGTCAACAGCAATTTCTACATCCAGATTCGCTTTTTTTGAGCCATCTGGTAGCTGCACTAAATCTTTGGCAATTACTCGGTAGCCATTACGACGCATCCAAAGCAGAAAGCCCTGCTGCTTCTCATTAGTACGATCAACACCAGTGTAAAAGAAAGAGCGTAGTAGCCTAGACCCTGCTGTCAAACGACACAATAGCTTAGTGTAGTCAATTTCAATCCCTAGTTGAAGGGCAGCATAAAATAAGTTTGAACCATCGATAAAGATGGCAACACGACCACGGTTTTCTAGGACTTGTTCAGGTGTAAAAATTGGGTCATGATTATAATGGCTCAGCATTTTTATTATACCTCTTTGTTAAAAAAAAATTAAAAAAATTTTTACTTAATCAGCATTAAGGTAAGATGCCGATTAAGTTTTTGGTTAATAAGACGGAACCAAATTAGGCGAGTTCCAGTCGTGCAAATACCGGTTTGGGTTTTCCTAGCTTCTGGTTTTGAGCTAAAACCCCCCAAGATGCATGGGATACATAGGGCGCAGCCAAAAAGATGTGTTCTTTTTGGCTAAAGTCGATGGCAAAACCTAGTTGTTGGTAAATCTCCGTACTAATACTGGGAATAATCGGTGATAAGAGATAGGCAGCTAAGCGCACTGACTCTAAAACTGTATATAACACTTGTTCAACCTCTTGCTGTTTTCCTTGTTTATACAAGCTCCAGGGAGCTTGCTGATCTAGAAATTTGTTACTGGCTCGAATCAGAGTAAATATTTTTTGGCAAGCTTGGCTAAACGCTAGGGATTCATAAGCCCTAGCGACTTGTGAACCGAGATCTAAGCCAATTTCGAGCAGAGGATTGACCTGTGAAATATCTGAGCCAGTTAAACCTGGAACAATACCTTGACAATACTTTTTAGCCATTCCCAAGGTGCGATTGAGCAAATTACCTAGGTCATTGGCTAAATCGGCATTGACGATATCGATAAAACGGGTTTCACTAAAATCCCCGTCTCGCCCAAATTCAATCTCTTTTAGAAAATAATAGCGAATTGCATCAGCACCGTATTTATCTACCAACTCCACTGGGTCTAGGGTATTGCCTAGACTTTTTCCCATTTTTTGACCATCTTTGGTCAGAAAGCCATGACCAAATACTTGACCTGTAACAGGTAGAGAGGCTGACATTAACATGGCAGGCCAGTATACAGCATGAAAGCGCAGGATGTCCTTACCGATAAGATGTAAATTGATCGGCCACCATTTTTGTAAGGCATTATCAAGGGTTGGTTCACTATCGGGATCCAATAGGGCAGTGACGTAGCCTAGTAAGGCATCAAACCAGACATAGATGGTGTGGCTGGGATCAACCGGTACTGGGAAGCCCCAATCGACATTCAATCGCGAAATCGAAAAATCCTGTAGTCCCTGACTGACAAAACTCAACACTTCATTACGGCGACTTTCCGGTTGGATAAAATCTGGTCGCTGTTGGTAAAGTTCTTCTAGCTGTTTTTGGTATTTAGATAGCCGGAAAAAGTAGTTTTGCTCATCCCGCCACTCCGCTTCTTGATTGGGGTGAATCGAGCAGCGGTTTCCAGCTAGGAGTTCCCGTTGCTCTTTGAATTCCTCACAGGAGACACAGTACCAGCCTTGTTGTTGACTCAGATAAATGTCACCATTATCCCAAACCCGCATGAAAAATTCTTTGACAATGGCTTGGTGGCGGGTAGCGGTAGTGCGGCTGAAACGGTCATACTGGATATTGAGCTTTTGCCAGAGGACATCAAATCCAGCAGCTATCTTGTCGCAATGTACTTGAGGATCTACCCCTTGAGTTTCAGCAGTCCGCTGAATTTTTTGTCCATGTTCATCTGTGCCAGTAATTAACAGTACGTCTTTGCCCCGTAACCGTTGAAAACGAGCTACTGCATCAGATGCCATGGTGGTATAGGCACTGCCGATATGGGGTAAGTCGTTCACATAGTAAAGGGGTGTTGTAATGGCAAATGTATTTTTAGTAGTATTCGTATGAATCATATGAGTGTTAAAAACGCCCTCCAGCCAACTGATTTAACTTATTTAAGTGATTTTTAACGTAGTGTATGCCTACTAGTATTAATTTTAGTTGTTACTTTATGTAGTATTTATCTAATCAGATTTACTTAAGTTTTAACCTTTTCTAAAAAGTATCTGTCGCTACTTTTTAGTTTACGTTACTCAAAATTGTTTATTCTCTTGTAACTCATTCCACGTATTTTAGTTGTGGGGTTTGGAGTCATTAGTCCTTAGTATGTTACTCATGAGTAAGGACTAATGATAAGCAGCCGATGAGTTATCCCACTGCCTTGAAGGAATGGAATCAAGGCCACCTTCTGTCACTTGATTATAAGGAAAATTAATTATTAACATAAGTTAGTAGTCTAGTTTAGATTTAACAGGCTTTTTCTACTACTGGCTTAATGCCTAATGTGTCAAGCTACACACTTGTAGTCACTGGCAGTCTATCACCATTAGTTGTGTTGCACCTGATTATCTCTACTTTAAGGCATCTGTCAATAGATAGAATTTTAAAACAATGTTAAGAAATGTTAATTTAGATTAGAAATTGATGACTGAAACTGATGTCTGACCATCTTCCCCTACAGCTTTATGATGCGCTGCTTGCTGCAATGGGAAGACAAATGTTCCAATATCGATGAGGATCCCATTCCTCATAAATCTGCCGTTGTAGTAGTGAGCAACCATCGTGGCTTTCTAGATGTCCCGTTGTTGATGGTAGCCTTAGGGCAACCAATCCCCATTGCTTGTGATCATTACATCGGACAAGTACCAGTGATGCGGGTGGGTTGTCCAGCAGATGGGTTGTTTCCCTCTAGAAAAACCAGAACATATACTGTGGACGTTTTTACAACAGGCAAGTCCGTTTCTCGAACATAATCATTGGGTTGGGGTGTTTATAGTCCGAGCCCAACCAATGGTGAATTTGACTCAGCCTTTGGCAATAGGTAAGTTTTATAAAGGCTTTGCCCACTTAGCTTTGTGGACATCAGTTAAACAGGCAGCGCCGCGCCTATTAGCGATCGCTTCCCAAGAAAAAATCGTACACTCAGTGATACCGCTGCGATGGTTAGGTTTGTTTGACCGATCTGAACCCCGATTTGAACAAATGGGTTGGCATCCGATGGTTATTCATCGTTGTGTGGCAGTATTAGTTCGACATTGCTATTGGATTACAGATAAACAGCGGAACTATCAAGGGAAATAGATTGTGTGGTCCATTACTAAGAGGTTGTCTGAGAAGTCTCATTTGCTACATTCAAGCCCCCTAAATCCCCCAATTTTGGGGGACTTTTACCAACAAATGGATTCTTGTTCCCCCCAGAATTGGGGGGCTAGGGGGGCAAAATTCAGTATCAAAAAACTTTTCAGATATCCTCTAAGACCTGCCGGTATTAAATTGCTAGGTTACTACAGGGGATCAAGGATAAAGTATGAAGTATCAAGTATTAAGCCTCAAGGATAATATGGGCTTGTTAGTGTCTCACTTATGGTTGACTAAAAACTTGAGCCATTCCCATAATTTAAACTACCTATTTTATCTATGGTTTTGCACATATTATCATCCCAATAAAATTGACTAATACTTCAATTAATTGGCGGTTTTAATAGGAATAATTATTCGTTATAATTACGCAAAAAAAATGTTGATATCTATAATAATTAATTATGAAAATAAACAATACCAAAAGTTAATATTTATCAGTTTTTATTGACTCCGTGATAGTTTAATTGGTGATTATCCACTATTTGTTTATTTACCAGGGATGGTTCTAACGGGTGAGCTGTTGGCAGTACAGACTAAACATTTAGAAACTGCTTTTGATGTGCGTTATTTGGCGATCCCAACGGATGATTTAAGCAACTCTCAGAAGTTGGCAGGGGTAGTGGTTAACCTGATTGAAGCGGAACTCAACCAGGGAGCTTCACAGGAGGTTTATCTGTGTGGCAAGTCGAAAGGAAGTCTGTCTGGCTTTGAAAGTAGCTCTGAAAACCCCCCATAGGATTGAGCGGATTATTTTGAGTAATCGAGCTACTTCTTTTAACCAACGACCTTTCTTAATGCAAAGCGCGAGTGGGGAAGGGCTGCATCAAGACAAGGCTCCCCTCTCCTTACGGTAATTGATTTGACCGCGCTGCATCGCTGAAAGCCCAGTGGAAACCCCCACAGGTCGGCGCTGCCTCCCTTTGACCTCACTGGCTCCCCTGTTCCGAAGCTGCATCGCTAGCTTAAATAGGGGGCACAATTGATCTGCTGGCTCCGGTGAGTAGGTCTATCAAGCATCAGCCTTGGGACTTTTGCGGTTCTGATTAACGTTAGGCAGAACTGTTTCCCCAAAGGAAAGATGGTGGTGCTTCCCCAGAGTGGTAACCCCTGCCTAATCGAAACAGAGGTTAACCTGTAGAAGATTATCAGCTTCACAATTGAAAACCCCTGTGCGTCCCAGAAGCAGAAGGGGATGAAAACTAGTGGCGGAGGGTGACTCCCCTCGTGACGAGAGTGATTTTCCTGACATTGAGTCTAGTTTATGATATGAAGCTCTAATCTTAACAAATCTTTATGATTGAGCCATTCTACCTTATACTACCAAAAGACAGTAGAAAGGAGAGAAAACAAGTATGTCGGAGGCCATCAAGCCGCTGACAGTGCCCAAGGAGTTCCTGGGTGCCCCGGATAAGTTTAACTTAACGTTACTCATGTTTGTGGCGGCGATCATCTTGGTGGTCTGTTCCACCGGTGGTTACTGGCTTTGGGATTTGCCTAACGCTTGCTGCTTTAGCATTAATGTCCTTGCCTTACACATGGTAGGAACAGTCATTCACGATGCCTCTCACCATGTTGCCCACAAAAACCGTTACGTCAATGCCCTCATGGGTCATGGTAGCGCCCTGATGTTAGGTTTTACCTTCCCAGTGTTCACGCGGGTTCATATGCAGCATCATGCCAATGTTAACGATCCCGAAAACGATCCCGATCATTTTGTTTCTACTGGTGGTCCGCTGTGGTTAATTGCAGTTCGCTTCTTTTATCACGAAATATTTTTTTTCAAGCGCCGTTTGTGGCGTAAGTATGAGCTATGGGAGTGGTTTTTTAGCCGTCTATTCATCGCCATCATCATATATCTTGGTTGTCAATACGGCTTTTTAGACTACATCATGAACTATTGGTTTGTGCCGGCATTAGTTGTAGGTATAGCGCTAGGATTGTTCTTTGACTATTTGCCCCATCGTCCATTTAAAGAACGTGATCGCTGGAAAAATGCTAGAATTTACCCCAGTCCCATCATAAACCTGCTAATTATGGGACAAAATTATCATCTAATTCATCACCTGTGGCCGACCATACCCTGGTACAAGTATCAGCCCGCCTACCGTGCTGTTAAACCCCTTTTAGATGAAAAAGGTTGTGATCAATCTCTAGGACTTCTGGCCCAAAAGAGTTTTTGGAACTTTGTATACGACATCTTTTTAGGAATTCGTTTCCACCGCAAATCATCTGATAGACAAACGGAATCAAGCTGAAAATGTTTTTGTTGATGGTTGACCATTGACGGTTGACCATTGATACATTTCACTCAATAAAATCCCATGCCTGTTAATTGTTAATTGTTAATTGTTAATTTACTATTGACCATTAACAATTTTATTTTGACTAATGAATAATGACAACTTGAACTTAGCGCTGGCTAATGGGTAAGGGCAAGCCGCGTGGTTAGTAGAAATAACCTAACAACTAACGGCTGACTTGAGCTAGAGTCCAATCAGGCCTTAAATTTTTGGCCTGACGTAAATAGGGATGATAAATCTCAAGTTGAGAAACAGGAGTGTTGATGTGGATTAAACATCGGATACAACGCTCTAGGCTACCCTCGACATGCATCTGTTGCAGATCAAGTAAAGGAACATGATCCCAATTGGGACGTTCTCGTGCGATCGCAGCTGGAAATTTAGCATCCAAATCACGGGTCGTGGTGAAAATGGCACTAATAATTTCTTGATGGTCGATTTCATTATGAGCTTCGAGTTGATCTAGCAGTTCCATCACTGCTTCTCGAATCGCTGCTACTGTATTTTCTGAGGCAGTTGTTGCGCCTCGAATTGCTCTAACTCTCCAGTGCAAAGTAAGATCCTCCGAATTTCCCTGGGAGATTTGAGATATTAGACTCTTGTGAAATCTCAAATCTCCATGTTATCTTATGGTCGGTACAACCATAGGGGCTGACCGCTAGTTGATAGTTCAAATTCTAGCCAATCTATACCAACAGATATCTGAGATCTATTGCGAATACGGTTACCCGGTAGCAAGCGACTCAACAATGGTTTGGGTTCTTCGATGGTGAAAGACTTGGTTTTCTCTGGGTCAAGACCCACCAATTCCGCTGCCCAGCAACGGGCATCTTCTTCAGTTCCCAGCCGATCAACCACCCCCAAGTTATGTGCTTGCTCACCAGTAAAAATCCTACCATCAGCAAAACTTTTTACTACATCTACATCTAGGTTGCGACTCTGGGCAACAGTTTGTACAAACTGCTGATAACTGGTATCGATCAACTCTTGAAGAATAGTTTTTTCCGGCTCAGTCAGTTCCCGGTCAAACGCCAATATATCTTTGTATGGACCTGACTTAATCACCTTAAAGGAAACACCGATTTTATCCAACAAGCGCTCTATATTGTTTCCCCGCAGAATCACACCAATACTTCCAGTGATTGTACCAGGGTTCGCTACTATATGTTCCGCTCCCATCCCAATGTAAACACCCCCAGATGCGGAGATATTGCCAAAGCTAGCTACAATCTTCACCTTTTCTCGCAACCGCACCAAGGCGCTATAGATTTCCTGAGAATCTCCCACTGTACCACCAGGACTGTCAATCCGTAATAGTAAGACGGGAAATTTCTTCTCTTCAACAGTTTTCAGGGCTTCGAGGACCCGTTTACGGGTACCACCAGCGATCGCCCCCGTGATTTCAATGCGAGCAATTT
The DNA here is from genome assembly GCF_010672265.1 of Moorena sp. SIO3A2. Taxonomy (NCBI): domain Bacteria; kingdom Bacillati; phylum Cyanobacteriota; class Cyanophyceae; order Coleofasciculales; family Coleofasciculaceae; genus Moorena; species Moorena sp. SIO3A2. Next base: position 16,369 of record NZ_JAAHHC010000073.1, on the reverse strand, counting down.
GTTTGAGAGATTTGCGTTTAAACGGCCAAGGCATAGGTGATTGTGAGTATCTAGTCTAGATTTAAGTGATTACTGGAGCTTGTATATATAGTTTGCATCATTTTATAAAACGGTTAGCTACTCAGGGGCTTTAAATAAATAAATAAATAAATAAATAAATAAATCTATACAAGTGTTTAACCAAATATGAAAAGCGGCTTTAAGCTGTCGCCCATTGAAATTGTATGTTATTGAAGTAAGCTCGAAAAACTCCAAAACTCACTACTGTGCTCCTGAGCCCCCTGCTCCTGAGCCAAGTTAATATCTAAAGTCAATATCTAAATCAAATATATGACAGCTGCTTGAGTGTCGGTTATTTTCGTTATTCACTATAAATCAGGATTATGCAACTAAAAGCCAACACCATACTGTCACCAAGGTCACTACTAGGTTCACTACTGCTGATTTCCCCCTTTTTCCTATGGGGTACAGCTATGGTAGCCATGAAAGGGGTGATCCCTAACACAACCCCTCTGTTTATGGCTGGGGTGCGGTTAGTACCAGCAGGAGTTTTAGTATTAGGAGCAGCAACTGTGATGGGTCGTCCCCAGCCGAAAGGTGGGTTAGCCTGGCTGTGGATTAGCTTATTTGCCTTAGTCGATGGGGCAATGTTTCAGGGTTTCCTAGCCCACGGATTGGTTAGCACTGGCGCGGGTTTGGGTTCGGTGATGATTGATAGTCAACCCCTAGTGGTTGCCCTGCTATCAGGATTGCTCTTTGGTGAACTGATTGGACTTTGGGGTTGGTTAGGATTAGGATTTGGTATAGTAGGAATCAGCTTGATTGGCTTGCCGGATCAATGGATTCTCAGCCTTTTTACTGGCAACGCTCAAGCTATAGAATTAAGCTGGCAACAGCTGTTTGATCATGGGGAGTGGCTGATGCTGTTAGCATCCCTTTCCATGGCAGTAGGCACCGTAATGGTTCCCATTATCAGCCGCTATGCAGACCCAGTTGCTGCTGTTGGTTGGCACATGCTCCTAGGGGGATTACCGTTATTTGCCCTCTCTAGTGTGATAGAATCCCAGCAATGGGTCAATATTGATGGAGTTGGCTGGATTGCATTAGCTTACTCCACTGTTTTCGGGAGTGCGATCGCATACGGTATATTCTTCTACTTTGCCTCCAAGGGCAATCTCACTAGTCTGTCTAGCTTAACCTTTCTGACACCAGTATTTGCCCTACTATTTGGGAATTTAGTGTTGTCTGAGGTACTCAGTTCCCTACAGTGGACTGGTGTGTGCCTGACATTGCTCAGCGTTTATCTAGTGAATCAGCGGGAACAAATAGCAACTCGGATCAAAGCAAGGCTGGCAAACAATAGCGGCTAGCCAGAGCGGAAAACTGGCAGTGGAAACAACAACTGAGTCTGAAGAAGGTAGTGCTAAGCTACCAGAAACCCAGCAGTGAAGCCGATTTGATACAATTGAGATTAATCGAGCCAAAATTCTGTTGCTCGAACGACTAAAGCACATGGGATTTAGCGTTGTGTGTTAAGTGCGTAAGCTAGAATTGGCGTTCACATTCGAGTCCTGTAGAATTTTATGACTCGCCATTGGTCTATCATACTTGTAGCTACCTGTTTGAACTGCCTAGGCTGGGTGCTGGGAAGCAGTCAAGCGGCGAAATTAGAAAAAGCGAACGCATTTTCAACCAACAACCTCCCTGACCCGTTGCTCATCGCTCAATCTCCCACTTCTGCCACAGAAACTGACCAACCAATTCTGCTCAAAGGGAGTCGGGGAAAAGAGGTGGCTCTTGTGCAAGCCAAGCTAAAGCATCTTGACTTCTACGATGGGCTTGAAGATGGTGTTTATGGTGAGGATACAGAGAAAGCAGTCGCTTTATTCCAAGAATCCGTTGGATTGAGAAAACTGGGTGTTGTTGATTCTGTTACTAGGAAGGAATTGGAGCAAGCCTACGCTGCTAAGACGACAACCACCAGCACGAGTTCAGCTCCAAAGTCAGGTGAATCAGTGTCAGCCGAATCGACTACTACGGAGCCTTCGACTCTGGAAAAGAGCCCGTCATCATGGTTGATCATCCCAGCCATCATCATGGCTGGTGGCGGTTTTTTGCTATTCAAGTGGCTGACTAAACCAAAACGACCCGTAGACTCAAAATTAGCGCCCTCCACAGAAAACCAAGCTAAACAAGATCCTAGAGTCAATAACCTCAAAGTCCAAGTGTCAACTGACTCCCAAAACCACCATCCTCAAAGGGATTATAACCATAGCGTTAGTTATGATGTCGCCAATCCTAGCAATCCTCAACCTCAGTCTTTAGCTGATTCCTTACATGTCAAAAAGACCACTCGCCTGACTAAATTTAGTATTGTTGAGGAATTAATCAGAGAATTAGAAGACCCAGATCCAAAAAAGCGACAACAAGCTATCTGGGAATTAGCCCAAAAGGGGGATTCGAGGGCAGTAAAGCCCCTAGTGGACTTAATGCTAGATTCTGATTCTAAGCAGCGTGGCTTGATTTTGGAAGCCTTATCCCAAATTAGCACCAAAACCCTCAAACCGATTAACAAAGCCCTAGCCATTTCTTTGCAGGATGACAACCCCCAAGTCCGGAAAAATGCGATTCGGGATGCAACGCGAATTTATGAATTACTAAATCAAGTCTTGCAGATGTTGCGTCACGCTACGGATGACCCGGATTCTGAAGTGCGAGAAACGGCAAAATGGGCAATCGATCAGTTTAATAAAATTCGCCCTGCAGCGAATCTGGATAGTTTGCCACCAGCACAAAATCACCTAAATTCATCAGAAAATACGTCAAACCATTACCAAGATAATAGCGACTAGTTAGGGAACTTCAGAACAGGTAATAAAAGTTTCATAACCTTTAATTAACGTGTTATAATCTGGAACAGGTAATAAAAATTTAATAAGCTTTACTTACCGTGCTTTAAGAGATTTAAAATCAACGTTTTGAAGTTAACGTTTGATTAATTAATTTGAAGTTTATACTTATAGTTTTGATGTAAGCATTCAGCCCTTAGCGGTCAGCCGTCAGCCGTGAGCTAAAAGCTCACGCTGCGCGAACAGCCGTCAGCCTTGGCCACGCTACGCGAATGGCTGAAAGCTTAATACTGATAGCTGATAGCTTAATACTGATAGCTGATAGCTTAATACTGATAGCTGATAGCTGATAGCTGATAGCTGATAGCTTACGTTAATTTTAAATTAATGAGCCAATTAAATTCCCTGAAATTGCTATTAATTTCCACCCCAGTTGGTCCGTTGGGTTCAGGGTTAGGTGGTGGCGTTGAGTTGACTGTACGTAACATTGCTACGGAATTGATTAATCGGGGTCACAGGATCACAATTGTGGCAACTAAAGGATCTACAGCTTGGGGAATGCCTCTGGTAGAAATTGATGGTGTTCTCGAAAGTAGTATTCAAACTCAAACAAGAGACACTCCTACTATCATCCCCCCATCCTCCGTATTGGCTAATATGTGGGACTATGGGCGACAAGTTCAAACCAACTATGACTTGATTGTAAACTTTGCCTACGACTGGTTACCGTTTTACCTAACCCCCTTTTTCACTCGTCCCATTGCTCACCTAGTTAGTATGGGCTCATTAACCGAGGGGATGGATCAGATCATCGAACAAGTTGCCATTAATTTCCCTGGCACAATCGGGGTTCATTCAATGGCTCAAGCGGCAACATTTGCCTTCAAGAATCGCTGTCGTTGTTTGGGCAATGGCATTGATTTGTCTGTGTATTCCTTTTGTGACTCCCCCTCACCCTGGCTCGGCTGGGTGGGTCGAATTTCTCCAGAAAAAGGCTTAGAAGACGCAGTGGCAGCATCCGATTTCACGGCTATGCCACTAAAAATTATGGGTCTTATACAAAATAAACCCTATTGGGAGCAGATTCTCCAGGATTACCCCAATGCCCCTATAGAATACCTGGGTTTTCTGCCAACTGATCAACTCCAAAAACACTTGCGCCAGTGTCGAGCCTTACTGATGACGCCTCATTGGGTGGAAGCATTTGGTAATGTGGTAATTGAAGCCCTCGCTTGTGGAGTACCAGTCATTTCCTATGACCGTGGTGGATCAGCAGAAATTATCGAAGATGGTAAAAATGGCTTTTTGGTAGAACCCGATTCTGTGGAAGGCTTGGTAGAAGCCTTGGCAAACTTGGATAAAATTGACCGCCGTCAATGCCGTCGCCTCCTCGAAGTTAAATACTCTAATCAGGCCATGGGCGATCGCGTAGAGCAGTGGCTCTGGGATATTTTGAAGGACAGTGGTGATAGTTGCTAGTTCATTAAGATTTGTAACTAAAAGTAATTTTGTAGTTTTTGATACAGAATCTATGATATAGTTGTATATGTAAGGGAAGTGAATCCCATCAAAATCTTATATAAGCAATCGGAGAAAGGAAAATGTCTACTCAAGAAAAAGCTAGGGCTCTGATGATGAATCACCATCACATGATCAAAAATCGTCAGCAATCTATGCTCGGTCGCGTTGCTTCCGAAGTAGGACTAGATAGCTTAGATTCTGACTACTGGGGTACTATCCAAGGTAAACCCCATCCTAGTTTCCGCTCTACCTATGACCGTAGTCATGCTTCACTTAGCTAGTACTCTGTCAATATAGTTTTGGGTAGTGGTACACAATTCGTGATTTTAGCTACCGTTATCTTTAGCAGACGGTAGCCAAACCACTAAATCTTTAGCACTACCCATATTTCCATCAATGGCTGTGGGCATAGCCAACGATAGTTTTATTTTTTAGAACTCTGCACTTAAAGGAGTTCTGGGAAACGGAATTACATCCCGAATATTCCCCATACCAGTCATAAATTGCACCAATCGCTCAAATCCCAAACCAAATCCAGCATGGGGCACTGTACCATAACGTCGCAGATCCAAATACCACCATAAATCTTCTGGATTCATCCCCTGATTCTGAATTCGCTTCTCTAATATATCCAGCCGTTCTTCCCGCTGAGCACCACCGATAATCTCTCCAATCCTAGGCGCAAGCACATCCATTGCTGCTACAGTCTTTTGGTCGTCATTTAAGCGCATATAAAAGGCTTTAATCTCTACTGGATAATCCGTGACAATGACGGGCTTTTTAAACAACTCTTCGGCTAGATACCGTTCGTGTTCGGACTGCAAATCTACACCCCAACTTACCGCATACTCAAACTTACGATCAGTTTTTTCGAGTAATGCGATCGCATCTGTATAAGTAATCCGCTCAAACTGATTATTGATAATATTATCAGCAGTAGCGAGAACATTGTTATCGATCCGCTTGTTGAAAAATTCCAGATCTTCTGGACAGTTTTCCAAAACTGACTTAAATACATGCTTGAGAAAGGCTTCTGCTAAATCCATATCCCCCTTCAAATCGCAGAATGCCATCTCAGGCTCGACCATCCAAAATTCTGCTAGATGGCGAGAGGTATTAGAATTCTCGGCTCGGAATGTAGGACCAAAGGTGTATACATCCCGAAATGCCATTGCCATGATTTCTGCTTCTAATTGACCACTGACGGTCAGGTAAGTCGGTCGTCCAAAAAAGTCCTGAGTATAATCGACTGCTTGATTATCGGTTTTGGGGATGTTCTTTAAGTCTAGGTTAGTGACACTGAACAACTCCCCTGCTCCTTCACAATCACTAGCGGTGATAATTGGGGTATGAACCCACAAGAAACCTCGTTCTTGAAAAAACTGATGAATGGCATTGGAACAGGCATTCCGCACTCGGAACACCGCACCTAGGGTATTGGTACGCGATCGCAAATGGCTAATGGTGCGCAAAAACTCAAAGGAGTGGCGTTTCTTCTGTAGGGGATAATTGGCATCTGCTTCCCCATATACTGTCACCGAGGATGCTTTTACTTCAATTCGCTGTCCCTTGCCAAGAGATTCTACTAGTATACCAGTGACTTCTACTGATGAGCCAGTATTAAGCCGTTTCAGGATAGTCTCATAATCCGACAAGTCTGGATTGAGCACTACCTGTAAATTTGCCATGGAGGAGCCATCGTTGACTTCCATAAAGGCAAAGTCCTTTAATTCCCGTTTTGTGCGTACCCAGCCTTGGATGGTCAAAGACTGATCTGGTTGACCATTGCGCAAAACTTCAGCAATCCGTCGAATTTCCATAGCTTTCCCCAAAATTCTGAGAGAATTGTAAATCTTTATAAATTAACTGGTGGTCTTTAGCTCCAAAAATCTAAGTAAATATACTTATTAAGAGCTTTATGTAAAGTTTGATGAACAAAAATATCTAAATTGTTGCAATAAGTGAAGTAATCACTCATAATTATTATACAAATGCAACGTTTGGTTAAGTTTCATCAAACGACTAGTCACCCAAGATCAGCAGTGGGGCTATCCACTTAAGCCAGGACAGAGTCGGGTTTTGAGTAAATGGTTGAGGGTATTGGTGATGAGTAGGAATTCAGCACAATTACCGATTACCGCTTACTGATTGCCGATTACTGGTAAATCTCCTGGGCCAAGCTTGTAGCCCCAGTTGCGATCGCACTGAAGGTAATAGCTTCCATTAAAACTAATTTAGAGAGGTCTTTGTAAATGGTAGGTTTGTTTAAGCGCAATAAATCCAAGGGCTTTTACCTGGAGCTAGACGAAAGCGAAACTAGCACCCCTCAGCAACCGGCGGTAGAACAGAAGCCAGAACCGGCTATTGCCCAGACAACAGCGGAAACCGCAACCGTAGTAGCACCAGCTCAGGCAACAGCAGAAACCACGACCGCAGTAGCAACAGCTGAAGCTTCTAAGCCCAAATCTGCTCGTCAAGCCAAGAAAGAAGAACTAGCTAAGGCTAAGGCTGAAGCAAAGGCTAAGAAACAAGCTGAAGCAGAAGCTAAAAAAAAGGCAGCTGCTCCTGAGCCAACACCAGTAGCGGCAATCAATTCAGCAGCAGCAGTTGTCAATAGCAAGGCAAAAGGGCAGCCCGAAACCACCTTTGCCACCAAATACGTACCAATGATCATGCCTCGTCGGCGTCCTGGTCCTAGCATGAATAAGTTCCTCGACATGGCTGCTCAGATGCAGAACCCTCGTTTCTAGATTAGTGATTAGTCAAAAAAACTAGTCCACTATACAACTGAAATGCTGGATCCCAAGGAGTCTCGACCAGGCGAAATAAGTCGATATGAGACTCCAATTTTTCTAGCAGATCTGGGTAGTCTATAGCAGTTTGCGCAAAGGTGGTAAAGTCAGACCATACTGGCTTTTCAAGCAGCCGAAGGTTTAAGTAATCAGTCAAGTTGTTCCAGTTGACTCTTGTAGTGCTTTGGTGTATATGAGAGTCTTGGGATAGGCTGTTCTGACTGGAAACTGGCTTGAGGGTTAGAGCAATTCCTTGCTGAAATTGATAATTGCGATCGCATACTCTGAGAATACTGTGGCGCTGTGGTAAATGCAAGTCACAAACCAGGGCATAGTCTAAGGTTTGGGTTTTACGAGTTAAATTCCGTCGCGCATCTAAGTCTACTACCTTCTCAAACAAAGGCAACCGCCCTTCTACTCGTTGGGTCACTTCCGACCAGTTAAAGCTAAAGGAACCCAACTGTCCCTGAGAGTTTTGACATACTACAGTGGTCTCCTGGTCACTACTGTCAGAAAAATACTTAACTTGATAGATGTTAATTGTTTTGATATCTGCTAAGCTTGCCCACAAACATTTTATTGATGCTTCTCGCAGTAACGACCCATAATACTTAAGTTCTCCCACAGGTCCAGTGCGATATAAACGCCAGCCTCTAGTAGGTAGCTGTAGCCTTGCGGTGTAGGGGTCTATCCCCAGGATGCGAGCTAAGTGTTGAGCTGCTGTTGGTTTGTCTTGTTGGCTGATCGGCTTTAGGACTAAAACTCCCAATTGATTACTTTCAGGGTCAGCAGTTGCTTGGGCTAAGGCTTGTCGGCGCTGTTCTTTTGCTGTAGCTTCTAAGCGTGCTAGTCCCTGACGAGCTTGGGCCATAATTTTAGGAACAGGTGTTCCTTTCAGTAACTGTCGATAGATTCTTTCAGCTGCTTCTTGTTTACCTCTGACTTCCTGGAGCCTTCCTAGATAAAGCTGTGTCCAGGGATTATTGGGCTCTTGCTTGAGAAGTTGTTTAATTAATCGGGCAGCAGTTTGATAATCATGGTGCTCAAAGGCATCAGCAATTTGCTTAAGCATGATAGCGTTAGGTGTGATATCACCAAGTTTTAGACATTAGTAGCTCCTAGGGAGAAGCTAATGGAATCCTGTTAATAGTATAGCGCTAGTTTTATGGCTTTAAGGCGCTAACCTTTTGAAGCGTTAAGGGATAGTTAGGATAATTAAGTTAGTGATTTAAATTAGCGCTATACTTTACCCGAATTTATCTAGCGCTAATTTTTTCAAGGGTTAAGGGATATTTGGGATAATTAAGGGAGTAGGTGAAATTAGCGCTATACTTTACCCGAATTTATCTAGCGCTAATTTTTTCAAGGGTTAAGGGGTATTTGGGATAATTAAGGGAGTAGGTGAAATTAGCGCTATACTTTACCCGAATTTATCTAGCGCTAATTTTTTCAAGGGTAAAAGGAATAGCATCTAATATCATCTCAGGATAATTACCCTTCATCAAAATCTCCTCTATCTCCCTACTCTCTACTATTAAACTAAGCCAGTGAGTCGCCTCACTGACTCGTCATCCCGTCAGGGAGGCTACGCCAACAAAACCGGGCGTGAAAGTTTCCCTTCACCCGGCTCCTCATCAACGGAACCCTTGACATTGGTACCTTGGTCACCATATTTAGTCATGGCTATTGGCTCGAAATATTCGCTGTCTTGATGCAAAGCGCGACTGCATCAAGACAACGTCACAAGCCGGTAGAAAAACAAACGGGTAAAACTAATCATATTGAAAGATTAAATAATACATTAAGACAAAGGATTAGTCGCCTGGGAACGGAAAACGTTGTCATTTTCCAAAAAATTAGAAAATCACCTAGGAGCTATTTGGAATTTTGTTCATCATTATAATAAATGTTTGTCGGGTTGATTAGGCCATCACTACATGTTTATCACTACCTGCTATATTATGATTCGTCTTTACTTCTTCATTAAATCCAGCCTGATTCTAGGCATGGGATTATCACTAATACCATCGGCTGCCCCAGGGATTCTTCCTCCTCAGGAACCTGTAGATGGAACAGGACAAATAACGACTTCAGAGGTAAAGATTATTAAGGTAGGAGTGATGGCAATTCGGGGTGTTGACCATACCAAAACAAAATGGCAACCGACCCTAGAGTATCTCAGTGAAACGATTTCCGGCTATGTTTTCCAACTTGTACCACTAGAGTTTGACACCCTCGAAGAAATAGTAGCTAACCAGGAGGTGGACTTTGTGTTGCCTAACCCTGGAATGTATGTAGAGTTGGAATGGATTTATGGGGCAAGACGAATTGCCACCCTAAAAAATCTACGCCTAGGTAAGCCTTACACCCAATTTGGAGCAGTTATCCTGCGTCATGCTGACCGCAATGATATCCAGGATTTAAAGGATTTACGGGGCAAAACCTTTATAGCCGTCAGTGAAATTGCCTTTGGGGGCTGGCAAATGGCATGGGAAACTCTGTTAGAAGCTGGAGTTAACCCCTACCGTGACTTTCCAGCGCTCCACTTTGGTGGTAGCCATGACGCAGTGGTCTACGCTGTTCGTGACGGTATTGTCGATGCTGGCACTGTCCGCACTGATACCCTCGAACGTATGGCACAGGAGGGTAAAATTAATCGAGATGACTTTGTGATCCTCAATCAGCAAACTCAATATCAGGACACTTTCCCTTTTGCTCTGAGTACTAAACTTTATCCAGAATGGCCCTTTTCTACACTACCCCATACCCCAATGGAGTTAGCGGAAGAGGTTGCGATCGCATTAATAACCATGCCTTCTGAGCACCCAGCCGCCAAAGCTGGTCGTTATCAGGGTTGGACCATCCCGGCCAACTACCAACCTTGTCACGAAACCTTACGGAATCTGCGGGTTCGTCCCTACGAAGATTGGGGAAAAGTGACTCTGGGTCAAGTCATCCATCACTACCGCTATTGGCTGTTATTTGCTGGTGTTTCCTGCTTTGGATTTAGCTATGGTCTAGTTTATCTAGCTGGGCGTAGGCGAATCGAAGCAGAACTGCGAAAAGCCAATGCTTTACTGGAAATCCGGGTTGAGGAACGTACAGCTGAGTTCAAAGCAGCTAAAGAAGCGGCTGATCAGGCTAATCACGCCAAAAGTCAATTCCTGGCTAATATGAGTCATGAATTGCGTACTCCCCTCAATGGCGTTTTGGGTTACGCCCAAATTCTACAACGGGATCCACAGATAACTGCTCAACAAAAAGACCAGATCAACCTTATTTATCAGTGTGGCAACTATCTACTCCATCTGATTAATGACATTTTAGACTTATCCAAAATCGAAGCTCGGAAAATGGAACTGTTTCCCAGAGAAGTTCATTTGCCGTCCTTTCTGATGGAAGTTGTAGAAATGTGCCGGGTTAAAGCCCAGCAAAAAGAGATTGCTTTTATTTATCTACCCTCATCCCATCTGCCAGACGGTATCCTGGCTGATGCCAAACGATTGCGACAAGTTCTGATTAACCTTTTGGGCAATGCCATTAAGTTTACTGACCATGGCGGAGTCACGTTTAAGGTAGAGGTTATCAGTAAACACCCACGACTTCCTACTCTCCAATCCCCCCTAGTCAGACTTCGATTTATAATTAAAGATACTGGCATTGGGATGACCCCAGAACAACTGGAAAAAATATTTTTGCCCTTTGAACAGGTGGGGGATGTTGATCATCGTGAACAAGGTACTGGACTTGGATTAGCGATTAGCCAAACAATTATCAAGTTGATGGGAAGTGCTATCAATGTTGAGAGTACTTATGGCAAAGGTAGCATGTTCTCTATAGATTTAGATTTACCGATTACTACAGCTTTGATTGCGAGTAAGCAAGCTTCCACTAAGACTATTATAGGTTGTCATGGAAAAGCTCGGAAAATCTTAGTAGTAGATGACAAATGGCAGAATCGCTCTGTAATTGTGAATGTGTTACAACCTCTGGGATTTGAACTGTTGGAGGCCACTAATGGGGTTGAGGGTTTGGAAAAAGCCACAGAATGTAACCCTGACCTAATTATTACTGACTTGGTGATGCCGGTGATGGATGGCTTGGAAATGATGCGACGTCTGCGCTCATTAGATAAATTGAAAGATCTGTTGATTATTGCTTCATCTGCCAGTGTTTATGAGTTAGACCAGCAACAGAGTTGGCATGCAGGCTGCGATGATTTTATTCCCAAACCAGTGGATGTAGCAGAATTACTGGAAAAATTAAAACAGCATTTGCAACTGGAATGGGTGTATGAAGACTTCATACCAAAACCAGAAACTATAATAGATGCTGGAGCTGAACAAATCCACCTAGATGCCATTGTGCCTCCCCCATCTGATATTCTGCTCCAACTTTATGACTTGTCTAAGAAAGGTAATGTGTTTGACATCAGCCAAGAAGCGGAAAAGCTGGAAGTATTAGATGCTAAATTTGTACCATTTGCTAAAGTTATTTATAAATTGGCTAAGGATTTTAATGTGAAGGAACTTAGGAATTTTATCGAACAGTATGTCGATAATATATAGCGTTATCAAATGAGTTATAAACTCAGAAATTTCGAAAAATGCAATAGTAGGGGCAATAGCTCCAGAGTTTTATAGTAAAATAACATAAGACATTCTCAGGTTACATCTCAACTGAAAATGCTATATACAGTTTAAATGCACAACAGCTTAAAGGAGAAAACTACTAATGTCAGAGCACATCTCATTTGATGAACTGTTAGGCAAAATGAGCGAAGCCTATGAAGATGCCCAGAGCAAAGTTGAGCAATGTAATGTTTTAGTAATTGGTAAAACCGGTGTAGGAAAAAGTACTTTAGTAAACACAATTTTTCGCTCTCGCCTGGCAGAAACAGGGGTTGGCTATCCTGTTACTCAAACTATTCGTCGTTATACAAAAACAGGTTGCCCGATTACAGTGTATGATACACCAGGGCTAGAACTTAAAGCCCAACAGATTGAACGAGTAAGGAGAGATATCTCGAAACTAATTGATGATCAAAGGAAACTAGAGGCAAAAGAACACATTCATGTGGTGTGGTATTGCCTTAATCATGAGACTGCTCGATTGGATCCGATTGAGGAAGAATGGCTAAAGAGCCTCCAACAAAAAGATGTACCCGTTATCTTAGTTCTGACTCAAACCTTAACGAAAAAGCGTAGTGAGTTTATTGCTTTCCTAGAAGGTAAGAATCTACCGGTTTGTCAGATTATTCCAGTGCTAGCACAATCAAAACCTATCGATGATGATTATACGGTGACAGCCCATGGTTTAGAGCGTTTAGTAGAAGTGACGGCAAATTTACTGCCAGAAGCCCAGCGCAAAGCATTTCTGAGAGAACAGATTAGAAATATTGAACTAAAAGCAGGTGAAGCGTTTAAATATGTTACGGGTTACGTTACTGGTTCAGCATTAGTTGGTGCCTCACCAATTCCGTTTTCTGATGCGCCAATCTTGGTAACGATGCAAACGGTAATGATTGCTAACATCACCAGCATTTTTGGCTTAACGGTTGAAAGAGCTTTTCTGGGCATGGTGATATCTGCTCTTGGGGGTACAGGAGGAGTGACTGCAGTGGGTAAAGTAATTGTCGCGAATTTACTCAAAATGATTCCTGGTGCAGGCACCGTGCTTGGTGGAGCAATATCAGGCTCAACGGCAGCAGCACTAACCTTGGCTCTTGGTTTATCTTATATTGAAGCTCTGAAGATTTATGTTAAAGCTCAGGTTGATGGTAAAGAAATACCCCTTTCTGAGCTGGCGAAAATTATCATTGAACAATACAAATACTATGCGGGAACAGGTAAAAAAAGCTTGAGGGATCAGGAATTACCGCCTTCAGATTAGGGGAGGGTTCCGACTCCCGATTCCCGACTCCCGATTCCCTACTCCCGACTCCCGACTCCCATCATTTAAATCTGATAGAGATTACTCACCATTAGTTTACTGTTTTGATCGTTGATAAATCGTTGGATAAATTCGGGGATTTCTTTATTGTGATTAGGATAGACAGTGGATTGCCAACAATAGGATAATTGACCAATTTGGAATAATCTAAATGCTAAATCTAGATCGGCTCCTTCGGGAATTCTAATGGTTTCTTTAAATCCACCAATTTGTTGAAGTGCTTTTTTCCAAATCAGGGCATTGGCTGTAATTAATGATTCTGGTCTACTGATCTGGCACTCTTCAACCATGGTTAAGGGAATGAATCTTTCTTGACCGTCATAAAAGTTTGATAATAAATCCTTGCCCCATGCTTTAACATTACCTGCATAGCCTATTGAGCCATTTTTAGTATTAAGATAGCCTTCGATAAATGATTCAGATGGAAGACAGTGGCTATCGGTAAATAATATCCAATCTCCTTTGGCATAGTTGATGCCTACATTTCTGGCAGAGGCCACATCATTTTTTGAGCATTTCAGCAATCTGATCGAAAGGTTATTACCTTGGAACTGTTGAGAGATAGTAATTGGTCGAGTTGAGTTATTATCAACAATAATAATTTCTTGGGGATAGATGTAGGGACTCTGGGTGTTAAAAAATTCAGTTAAAAATAAATCAAGTCCTTCTTGATTATTCCTGACGGGAATAACGATTGATATATCAGATGCTTGAATGTTTAAGGGTACAGTAAAATCGGAGTAATTCTGGGGAGTTGAATGAAGTTTGTTGATGAAAGTCATAGGATTACCTCAATTGTCTGGATTAGAAGTTCTGCCAACTGACTAGTGCAGGGGGACAGAAATAACAAACCCGCGTCCTAGAGTCGAAATCCTTGATATTAAAGAATTTCAGACTTCAGACTTCAGACTTCAGACTTCCGGGTAGCTGCACTATAACTTCTATACACAATCTTGGCTATTCCACCAGGAAATTTTTGGGGAGGGTGGGGAGATAGGGAGATGGGGAGATGGGGAGATGGGGAACAGGGAACAGGGAACAGGGAATAGGCAAGAGGCAAGAGGCAATAGGCAATAGGCAATAGGCAATAGGGAAAAAATCCTGTGTACCTGATTAGACCTCTTGCAAAAGTAGTTTTCTGATAGTGTTCTTGATGCAGTCGCTCATGGGGGAAACCCCCAAGACCACTTAGGTGCGCTTACAGTCGTCGAATTAAATTCGCCACGGGTCGCACCTCTGCATCGCTTTGCGTCAATTCTTGTCCACTGTTCCCAGATCCGCTGTTCCCTGTTCCCTACTTCTGCAAGAAGTCTATTACTATGAGAACTGCTATAGATAGAATCAAGTAATCTTTTAACGTAAGCATTCAGCAGTCAGCGGTCAGCTGTCAGCTTAAAATAAACCTCTTTTGGCAGAATTTAAAGGTGCGCTTGACCCATTAAGAATTAAATTCGCCACGGGTCGCACCTAATAGTTCGAGATTTTATCGAATTCAAAGTCTAGGGAAAAGCCCATCTAAGCATAGGCTGATAGCTGATAGCTGTTCGCGTAGCGTGCGCGTAGCGCTTAAGCTGATAGCTTACCTTTTAACTAATTCTATATCCTACTATAAGACACACATATTGTAAAGTTGACAATAGTTGATTTATAAAACCCGGTTTATTGGGAATAAACGGTTTAGGAGTTAAGTCAATGGAATATAGCTGACTGACTAGTTTGTTGCCTTTTCCATATCTGATAAATCTTTTAATAAATCCCAGAATGTCGTGAGTGAAATCATGATATACAGTTGATTGCCAACTATAGGATAAGTTGCCAATTTCTAATAACCTAAACCCTAAATCTATATCTTCACCGGCAGCGATTTTAATAGTTTCGTTAAACCCACCGATTTTTTCAAGGGCTTTTTTCCACACTAGGGCATTGGCTGTAATTAAATATTCCGGTCTGATCATCTGCCCATCTTCAATAACTTTTAAGGGCACAAGTATTTCTTGAGTTTCATAATAGTTTGACAATACATCATTGCTCCAGGCTTTAACATTCCCTGCATATCCGATGGAGCCATTCATGGCATTAAGATAGCCTGTGATTAAGGATTCTGAAGGAATACAGTCACTATCGGTAAATAAAATCCAATCTCCTTGAGCAGAGTTGATTCCCATATTTCTGGCAGATGCCGGTCCAAGTTTTGAGCATTTTATCACTCGTATTGAAAGGGGAGCAACTTGAAACTGTTTAGGGATAGTAATCTCTGGGCTTGATTGATTATCAACGATAATTATTTCTTTTGGATAGCTTTCTAGGTTCTGGGTTTTGAAAAATTCTGACAAAAATAATTCAATTCCTTTCTGATTGTTCCTGACGGGAATAACTATCGATATATCAGATGATTTAATTGCTACTGGTGCAATTAAATGAGCTTTCTTTTGTGGCTTAAAACCCAATTTACTGATTAAGGTCATAGGATTGGCTGAATTTTATGCTTCAGAGGTTTTAGACCCCTATACAGAATCTCTGCTACTCCATCAGGACATTTTTGGGGATTGTGGGGAGATGGGGATTGTGGGGAGTGTAGAATGTAGAATTTAGAATGTAGAATTTAGAATGTAGAATGTAGAATTTAGAATTTAGAATTTAGCATTCTGACAGACAACCTTCAACCCAATAACATTCAACCTTCAACTAACTAACATTCAACCTTCAACTAACTAACATTCAACCTTCAACTAACTAACATTCAACCTTCAACTAACTAACATTCAACCTTCAACTAACTAACATTCAACCTTCAACTAACCAACCTTGGCCAAAAGGCCACGCTACGCGAACAACCTCCAACTAACCAACCTTCAACCTTCAACTAACTAACCTTGGCCTTTCGGCCACGCTACGCGAACAACCTTCAACCTGATAACCTGCTAATCTCAAAAAAAAATAGCCGCAGAAATACTATCCACGGCTAGGAATTTACCTTATGTCATTCAGTTTTCCAACTTATCCAGACGTGAGTGATCTTACGCGACTCGACCGGATGGTTTGGCCAGGGGGAAAACCCCCCAGCAATTTAACGTGTTAACGGAGCCTGAAGTACTTGATCATTATTGTTATGAATTCTCCCGGAACATCCGTCGGTTAGAGTCGATGCCCGGTATTATCCGGGGCACCTCTCCTTCAGAACCGTACGTGAAGGTTTCCCCTCATACGGCTCCTAGATATTCTCTCCCTTAGGAGTGCTCCAGTGTATCTGTTGAT
>NZ_JAAHHC010000072.1:0-26469 GCF_010672265.1 Moorena sp. SIO3A2 | reverse complement strand
CACCAGTTCTTCCTTGGACAACTGGTTATACTGAACTGTGTCTGGGGTTAGTGAGAAGCTACACATTCTTCTGATGATTCTCCAGCTCCATCCCGGACTTTGTCAAGCCCCTACCTGAATCCTTACACATTTACAGCTATTGATAATACTAGGCATTTTCCCTGTAAACCAAGATAATATTCCGTAAATTCACTGATTATAGATTGGCTTTTCTCTGGATATAAATAATAATAAGCGATATTTATCAAGCCATAGACAATCCTATCGTTGATTAGCCGTAAGCACATAGTTATTATGGCATCAACAGCTAGATTTTCGGTGCATAGATTGTTAGGACGAATTAATGTGAAGTAACCGAAATTGAGTGAGTATGAGCTATGTACGTGTTATTACTGATGACCGGAGCGGGAAGAGTTAATTTAACTGCTTCTTCAAGAGGTTTGAATGATTCAGATATTATTAATAAAGCGCTTGTCAGGGTCAGATTGCTTAAAGAACCAGCTAGGGTGGCTCTGAAATAAAAATCAGGTAAAGCTCCCGCAGTATTCCAGAGAACTTTTAAGTAAATTCACGGGAAGCTTTTTGAAATCTTGCTGATTCTTCAAGATTGTTTAAGTGGTTGTCGCGACGTCTTTATTGTCAAGAAATATCACAATTTAGAAGAAACCAAAATTGGCTTCCAAGTGTTACGAGTTTAACACGGAAGCTTTAACTCTTTGTTGCCAAGATAGGACTTACCCTATCAGGGGGTTCACCCCCCATTAATAAGTTGACTATATCACTTATCCTCTAATAAGAGTGTAAATGCAGAAGTTCTACAAAAATTCCTAGCAGGTAATTTATGCACAGGAGGAGATCATAATAATGACAATTGAAGAATTAGCCAAGGGCTATATGACAGCTCCAGCCTATGAAGCTCCTCTATCCTTAATTAGAGAGTTTCGTCAATTTGTGATTGACTTAGCAAAGGTAGAACTGCAAGGGGTCAATTTTGAGTACGTTGACTACCAACCCTACTTTAGAGGACCAGATCTATGTCTGAATGACATCAAAGCTGACTTTGAACAAGGAAATGTTAAAATCAGCGCCCAATATAATGAATCAGATCTACTAGGTAAGGACGTCAACTTAATTTACCGATGTATTCATGAAAGGCATCACGTTAAACTAGATGTGGACTTTGGCTGGGAAGGCGAGTGCGCGATTGCTGCTCACATTATGTCCTTTACAGACAACCTGTTGTTTAAGCAACTTCTCTTTAGTGAAGGGTTAGGGCAAGTGGCTGTGCGCCTGCATACAGGAGAATTTCCTGATTATCAAAAAGTAGTGCTTTTTGATGAAGAGGTTATACATTGTATGGAGAAGACAATGAAAAATGTCAGAAATATCCGATGCCAGAACCATTGATCGAACTGAAGGGAGTGAGCAAATCCTTTGGAAGCAATGTCATTTTGAATCAGTTGGATCTGAAAATTTATCAGGGTGATGCCCTAGTTATTATTGGTCCTTCTGGAACTGGCAAATCAACAATTCTTCGGATTATTGCTGGCTTACTACCTGCTGATGTTGGTGAAGTTTATGTTAAAGGGCAACGGCGCTCCGGTTTAATAGAAGATGCTCAAGACCCCATTGGCATTGGTATGGTATTTCAGCAGGCAGCTTTGTTTGACTCGCTGACGGTGGAAGAGAATGTGGGTTTCTTGCTTTACCAGCATTCTAAACTACCACATCATCGAATTAGGAAATTGGTCAATCAAAGCCTGGAGATGGTAGGGTTATCTGGTGTTGGAGACCGCTACCCAGCTGAGTTATCAGGAGGTATGCGCAAACGAGTCAGTTTTGCCCGTGCTATCATTTCTAATCCTGATCATCCCAGGGACAACCCAGAGGTGTTACTCTACGACGAACCAACCGCTGGACTTGACCCGATCGCCTCAACAGTGATTGAAGATTTAGTGCGCCAGATACAACGGGAAGAAAACGCTTGTAGTACTTACCTAATGGTTACCCATCAGGAGAGTACAATTCGCCGCACCGCTGACCGGGTTGTTTTCCTCTACAAAGGCAAAGTACAGTGGTCTGGCAGCGTTGGGGAGATAGATACCACAGATAATCCTCTAGTGCAGCAATTCTTTAGTGCCAGTACCACCGGTCCAATTCAAGTAATAGGTTGACTATAGGTCAAGAGACTGTTTTTATTTATGAATTTGGTTAGGTTCGTTGGCTGTAGGTTGAATGGCTTTAGGCATAACGGCTGTACGTTGAATGGCTCTAGGCTAAGCCGCTCTAATTACTAGTCAACGACCAGGACCTGTGTTATAGCACTACGCGCAAGTCAGAAGTTAGAAGTCAGAAGTCAAAGGTGCGCTTTCCGTTCTCCGTAGGAGACGCGGGGCGCGAACGGCGAATTAAATTCGCCACGGGTCGCACCTAAAAGTCAGCGATTACTTACGTTTCGGAGTTTAGGAATGTCCTAACAGTAGCGCGTAGTGCTATACCCATTGGGGCTGATCTGGATGCCCTGTCGATTAAACAACAAAATGATCAGGTGCGACCCGTGGCGAATTTAATAATTAGATGCGGAAAGCCCACCTATGCCTTATCGGTCAAAGCATGATGGTCGAATTTATCGTTGCGGTCATGATCGACATACTCCGATCTGCTACAACAGGAGTTTGACAAAGTTGCTGCCAACTTGCTAGACTATACGTAGTCATAACGACTACGTATAAAATTGGCTTTCCTTGATAATTGGTAGCTTTCACGACAAAAAATCACAACTTAAGGTGCGACGCGAAGGTGCGACCCAAGGGCGCGAGCAATCCCTCGCGCCCTTGGAGGCGCGCACCTATAGCGAATTTAATTCTTAATGGGAAAGCGCACCTAACCTACTGAAACACTCAGCACTCAGCTTGGTTGACGGTTGACAGTCAACCAGACTAAGCACTCAGCAATCAGTACTCAGTACTAAGCACTCAGCAATCAGCACTATAGTTAAACAGAGGTTAGTGAGATGGTGAACATTGTTGGAATTAGTGGTAGTTTACGTCCTGAATCCTATAGCTATCAGGCTCTAGAGCATGCTATAGACCGAGTGAAAGCTAATGGTGTATCCACTGAAATCCTCGACTTGCGTCAGATGCAATTACCATTTTGCACTGGTGATAGTGACTATCCAGACTATCCAGATGTCACCCGATTACAGGAAACCGTGAAGCAAGCCGATGGCTTAATTCTGGCAACACCGGAATATCACGGTGGTGTGAGTGGTGTACTTAAAAATGCCCTAGATTTGATGAGTTTTGAACATCTCGAAGGGAAAGTTACCGGTTTGATTAGTGTATTGGGGGGTCAGTCTAATAGTAACGCTCTCAATGACCTACGGATAATTATGCGCTGGGTACATAGTTGGGTGATTCCAGAGCAGATTGCCATTGGTCAGGCTTGGAAAGCCTTTGGTGAAGATGGCAAGCTTTTGGATAAAAAACTCTCCGAGCGCTTCGATAAATTTGCTGAAAGTTTGGTAGCAAATACTCAGAAGTTAAGGTAAGCGCAAATCGGGTTAGGGACTTGGGTGTAAAAAAAATACCAATTAAAGTAGGGTGGGCAAAGTATAGCAATTTCGGGCTTTGCCCGACGCGGGGCGCGTTCGCGCCCCGCGTGGCCTACGGCCAAACGCGAACGGAGCAGCCAGTAGCGCTGCATCGCTTTGTCCCTCAAATTTGGAAATTTGGAAACACCATTACACCCATTGCCATAAAAACATTTATATAAAAAAAACTGGCTGTGTTGTGAAGGGTGTTACCCCTCACAGCACAACCAAGCTGATCATCAATTACGGCACAGGATGGCTGATTTGTGCGATCTGTTAGGTATATATTTATTAAAAAGGAATTTAGCATGGCTGTGTTGCCAGTTTGGCAGTAAATTAGATTTCCACTGCAATTACTCGAACACAAGCATCTACAAGTGTACCTAATTAGGAGTTATCTTAGGTACTGAGTCACCTGATAAGCAAATTAAATTATCCTTCTGAGTGTTGATGATTCCCCGTTGGCGAAGCTTTCCTATCAACCGAGTGACAGTCACGCGGGTGGAGCCAATGGCACTACCGATTTGTGCATGAGTTAAGGGAAATGGTAAGCAGTAACCTTGTTCACACGGTTCCCCGAACTCTTCAACCAATAATATGAGAAATCCCAAGAGCCGATCAATGGTTCGTCGCTGTCCTAAGGTACTCAGCCAGAGGAGTTTGCGTTGATGCTGAAGCCTAAATGCATCTAAGATCTCCCGTCGGAAGTGTGGCCAGTTGTCTAAGTCATCCCAGTACATCCATACCACAGCAGTTTGCTCAACGTGGGAGTAAGCCTGAAGTGTGAAGGGTGAAAGGGCAACAATTTCAAAGGGCTGACCGGCACCAATGAATCCTAAAAACGCTTCTTCCATATTCTGATGGGAGCATTGAGCTCCAGAAAAATTGGGGCTAGCGCTGACTTGAGAAGTACCCACCAAACGGATTGCCCCCCGCTCTACCAAATACAACAACCCAGGACGGGTAGGAATCCGCTCATCTTTGCTAAACGTCCTATAACGGTAGTGTTCCTGTCCCCAATCTAAGATCCTTTGCCAAGTTACAAAGGGTCGGGATGCCTCTAATGGGTCGGATGGTGAATACATAAGCTCCGAGCCTGATGGATACACAAGTTTATCTAGATCTTACATGGAGTCCAAAGTAACAAAAAATACCTTGAGAAGTAGCTCATGGCGCGTAAATTTGTCAGGTAATTCTGCTGCTCTGAGTACCCGATTACAACAACAGATATCGAGAGCAATAGTATATTCTGGTATTCCCCAGTTGATATTGGAAACGATTCCTTTAGAAAGGTGCTCAGATAATACTGGTGTAGCATATCGCTCAGCGATCGCTCTCAAGCTTTCTCGCGCCATGCAGCAAAGTCCTCTCGCCATTGCTCATCAGTTAACTGTATCTTTGCCAACCATAACTCAAGATGCTGGGAAACAAAACTTGATCGAATTCGAGGTTGAAGTAGCTCCCCCAGGCTGGATTAATTTTTGGCTGACAGATCAGGGGTTAGCAACTTGGTTACAAGATTGGATTCAACCTTCAACAGACACCCTGATTAGCTTTCGCCCTCAACAAGGTCAAAAGAATCTCTTGCCCTACTTAGAACTTACCACTCAGCACTCAGCACTCTTCTCACAAGATACTTCCAAGATCTTTAGAGTTCAGTATGCCCATGCTCGTTGCTGCTCACTCCTGGGCTTGGCTCATCGCCAGGGCTTAATCCAGATTCAGAGTATGGACTTGAAAACCTCTAAGGGACTCATAGTTGTGCCATATCCAATTCCCTGGTTAAAAGACGACTTAGGAAAAGGAACAAAGCAGCCGCTTATACAGTTGGTCCATCCAGCAGAAAGACTTTTGATTGGTCAAATCATGGACTTGACAGACTACTTTAGTGGAACTGAATCAAAGCATTGGCTAAAATTGGCAAGTTCTGTGAGCAATGCTTTTGAGCAGTTCTACCGTAGCTGTCGCATTTGGGGGGAGGTGAAACACCAGACCCCTAGGCTGGCTCAAGCAAGGTTAGGATTAGTGGGAGTAACTCAAGTAGTCTTGCGATCGCTTCTAGAAGACCAACTAGGTGTCCTTGCACCAGGTGAACTTTGACCGAAAAAAAAAATTTTGCCAAAGGGGTTGACAAATCCAGAAAGTTTTCGGTATATTTACGGATGTGTGAGGAGCGAACCAGTCAGGGAACCGAGACGAAACACGGCCAGTCGTCGGTTCCCTTTCTGATTTAATTGCCGGATTTAATTTTCTGATTTAATTGGCCGAGGCAGATACCGCCAGTAGCAAAGCTGGCTTGATGCCCAAAGGCGGGCTCTTTGACAAAAAAAATGGGTCTCAAGCCCCGTCCTTCGTTCGACGGCTTTTAATAAAATTACTAGAATAGAAGAGTGGCCTAACACAGACAGGATTCGTCGGTACTGTCATAACCTCACGACGTAAAGCGATGTTAGCACCTGAGGCGCGAAAAACCTCATTAAAAACGTATGGATCCTAACAAATACCGCAAACCAGTAAAGTAAACCTTAAAAGATAAAAAGTACCGTGGGGCACACGGAAACTGAGGAAACTCAACGCTTAGGGAGATAAGCCCACTGGGGTTAGTTAAATTAGGCTAGGTATTTGGTTCTTAAACGGATATTTGGCTTAAGTATTGCCTTTGACGGATAGCTAATTTTAAGGCATGTCGAGGAACTAAGAATCCCCGTCCATAAGCGGGCGGAGAGTGTCAACTAAGCCAATAATTGACCATTACCAATAGCCAGGGCTGGGATTGATGAGGCTGGGATTGGTGATAAGCCCAAAATTACCAGATAGGCAAGTATAGGAGTATTTCAGTTAAAGAAAATTAAGGTTGGCAAAATTTCCACAACGATCAGGGTAGGGTGGTGTTGGTAGCCTCATGTCATTGCCTTGACGGGTAACTAGGGCTTATTTTGTGTGTTGTTGCTTGTTTTTGTTTGTAATAGCTCCTTTGTCATCAGCCGGAAGTCCCTTGGCAGAAGAAATCACAAATGACCAATCACTAAGACCAATCACTAAGACCAATGACTAAAATCACGAATAGCTAAAGAACTGTTACAGTTCTTGACAAAGTAGCCAGACAGGTATGAAGTCGATGATAGCATTCCCTTGAATGCCTTATTTATAGACACGAGAAAAAAACTATGGCAGAAGAACTGACGGGACAAACTCCCATATTTGGTGGTAGCACTGGCGGATTGCTGACCAAAGCTGAAGTTGAAGAAAAATACGCTATCACCTGGACAAGCTCAAAAGAGCAAGTGTTTGAAATGCCTACTGGTGGGGCTGCCATCATGAATGAAGGGGAAAACTTGCTCTACTTAGCTCGTAAGGAACAGTGTCTGGCATTGGGAACCCAACTGCGGACGAAATTTAAGCCCAAAATCGAAGACTATAAAATTTACCGGGTTTATCCCAATGGTGAAATCCAGTTTCTGCATCCTGCAGATGGGGTATTCCCAGAGAAAGTCAACGAAGGGCGTCCCTATGCAGGGAAAATAGACCGCAATATTGGCAGCAACCCAGAACCTGCAACTATCAAGTTCAGTGGGAAGGCAGCTTACGAGGTTTAATTAATCAGTGATAAGGTAAAGGGGAAAAAGTTGAACGTTGTGACCAACAGTTTCAGCTGTTTGCCGAATTTTCAACCTTGAGCTGAGAAAGACCATGATTTTCCCAGATTTTTCCCAATTTTCAACCGTAGCTCAACAAGGTAATTTTGTACCGGTAACCCAGGAGTGGGTGGCGGATTTAGAAACGCCAGTTTCTGCCTGGTATAAGGTCTGTGCTGGTCAACCCTACAGCTTCTTGTTGGAATCGGTAGAAGGTGGTGAAAATCTGGGACGTTACAGTTTACTTGGTTGTGACCCCCTGTGGGTATTGGAAACTAGGGGAAATCGCACGACTCAGACCAACCGGGATGGGTCAGTAACAGTATTTGAGGGAGACCCCTTTGAAACCTTAGGGAATTGTCTGAAATCCTATCAACCTGTAAATTTACCCCAATTGCCGCCAGGAATTGGGGGTTTGTTCGGTTTCTGGGGTTATGAGTTAATTCGTTTTTGTGAATCCCGTGTGCCAATTTATCCTCTACAGTCCAATGACTTGCCCGATGGATTGTGGATGCAAGTGGACAACCTGATTATTTTTGATCAGGTCAAGCGTAAGATTTGGGTGATCGCTTATGCTGATTTACGACAGGCCCAAGGAGATTTAGAGGCAGCCTATCAAAAAGCATGCGATCGCGTTCGTACTCTGGTCAACAAACTGCAAGGGCAGCTCTTAGGTAAGGACACAGTACTCCCATGGACACCTCCAAATAGTGGTACTCAAGAACTGTCTTATATAAGCAATACAGACAAGTCCCAGTTTTGCGCTAATGTCGAAAAAGCGAAAGACTATATCCGAGCTGGGGATATCTTTCAGGTCGTATTATCCCAGCGCCTCTCGACAGAATACAAAGGTGACCCTTTTGCCCTTTACCGTTCCCTAAGGCTGATTAATCCCTCCCCCTACATGGCTTATTTTAATTTTGGGGACTGGCAAATCATTGGATCTAGCCCAGAGGTAATGGTTAAGGCAACAGCTTCCCCAGAGGAAAAAATCCAGGCAACGTTACGACCAATTGCTGGAACTCGACGTCGGGGTCAAACTCCTCAAGAAGACGAAGCTCTAGCTCAGGAGTTACTCGAAGATCCAAAGGAAATTGCCGAACACATTATGTTGGTTGACCTGGGTCGGAATGACCTGGGTCGTGTGTGCAAGAGTGGTACAGTCAGAGTGGATCAACTGATGCTCATTGAGCGCTACTCCCACGTCATGCACATTGTTAGCAATGTAGTAGGGGAGCTGGATGCTAGTAAAACAGCTTGGGATTTACTGAAAGCTTGTTTCCCTGCGGGGACAGTGAGTGGAGCCCCCAAAATTCGGGCAATGGAAATCATTCAGGAACTGGAACCAGAACGTCGCGGGCCTTACTCGGGTGTCTATGGCTGGTACGATTTTGAAGGTCAGCTCAATAGTGCGATCGCAATCCGGACTATGGTAGTTCGCCCATGTGGTTCTGGTAAACATACCGTGTCAGTGCAAGCTGGTGCTGGCTTGGTAGCAGATTCTGACCCAGAAAAAGAATATCAAGAAACCCTCAATAAAGCTAGAGGCTTACTAGAGGCTATCCGCTGTTTAGACTTTGAGCAGTAAGCTATCAGCTAGGCGCGCCCCTGCAGGGAACGGGACGATAGCTTACTGCTAAAATCGCCCCTAACCGCTAACCGCTAACTATTCCTTCACAGGGTTAACTAGAATCATGCTAGCTTCTTGCCGTCGGATAGCTACTTCTGTGGTGGAACCAACTCGAATGTGCAACGGTCCCCCAAACCAGGCTGAGCGCAACACTTGTACCTGTCGATTAGGAATAATGCCAATTGCTTCTAGTCGATTGGCGAGACCTTCGACTTGCAAACCTATCTGAACTTTCTCGATAATGGCAAGCTTTCCAGGTTTTAATTCGGCTAAAGTCATTTAATTAATTAATAATTGGTTTGAGAAAATTCCGATACTTTTTAGCTACCAAAGTCTACCAAAGGCAGACCTTAGCTCGCCAATGCAAGGTGATTTCTCACCCAGGGTGTATCTACCAAAGCATGGCCGTAGGCCACGCTGCGCGAACGAAGAAATATTCCACGAGCGCCATTTAGATCTCGTTCGCGAAGCGTGACCTTTGGTCAATCCATCTTTTGGCCATCAATTCCTGACTTGATGATTTTACTCGCGCCGATCTTGACTAATTCACCCCTCCAGCTAACAGTTTTGCTGGTATAGGCTTCACAAACATCAACAACAGTTTTACCCGTTTCAAATGCTTTATGCTTGAGGAACTCTTTGAACCTGTAGTGAGCAAAGGAGAGCATATTGCGAACGGTCTTTGATCGAATCTTCCGATCTTGTCGTTTTGACATTTGAGATGTCTCAAAGGTTGGAAGTAAGATTACATCAAAGTTGTCTACCAGAAACCTAGCGGCTTTGTGATGCAACTCGTTGATTAAATTCTGTATTCTAATAACTATCGGTCTAGCCGCTTTTCTCATTCGACGTTTCTGCTTACCTTTTGCCTTACTGATTTTTGAGATCAGATTATCCAAGTGGTGGCATAAACGCTGAATTCTGGAAAAGTCACCATGGCCGATCTTGCCTACATAATTTTCACGCTCATAATGTCAAAAAAGTCCTGACACCGGTATCAAGAGCAACTACCTTACCTTGGTTCTCGGTTTTATTTCTAGTTACTTTGTGGGGAACTACCAGGTAATAGTCCCCATTGGTGCTAGTTAATCGACAGTCACAGATCTGATCCGGTAGTGTTTCAGCAAAGGTTAATTTACCTAATTTAGTGTGATAAATACCTTTGACTGAAACAGCCGACTTTGGAATGTAGCAAGACTGAAAAGGGTTCTTCCTAGAACGAAAACGAACTCGATTAATTTGCCCACTTTTATTGTACTTTTTTTTAGCTTCCTTTACCGCAGTGCAAGCATCCTTAATCCCTATAGATTTAATTTGATAAGGGACTTCCTTACACCATTCAGGGAGGCTATTTAAGATGTCAGTTTTGATGGCTTTCCAGTTAGCTTTAACCTCGCCATCCTTAAGTATTTCGACGGTTCTGTTAAACACATAACGGGACACTCCAAACCACTGGCGAATAGTTGCACGTTGATCAGCGTTTAGGAATAGTCGGATCTTCTTTGATTTTTGAACCGTACTTTCATTGTCCGTGGACTCTACAAGAGAAGACGTGAATGATGGACAGAAGATTGACCTTTGGTCATGGTTCGCGAGCGGCGGTAAGTTCTCATTCTAGACAACTTTTAGTGTCGTTGAGAACCACGAGTTTTCCACCGTTGAGACTGACCGGAGATGAAACCTTAGAGTAGTGCAGCCTTACTACAAAACCTTTACCCTATGCTGCATAATTTACCAACTATAAAGGCTGCACTACTCTTACGGTAACTTCTAACCAAGTATTCAAAGAGTTCAAACCCAAACCGGGTAAGTCTGTCTCTACAGGCAACAATAATTGTGAGCTTATCGCCCCGCATAAGTCGTTCCAGTATGGTTTTAAGCCCTTTGCGTTTGTAGTTGAGACCTGACTCGATGTCTTGGATGATTTCCGCTTCTGGGTACAGGGAATGCAGATCAGCGACCTGTCGATCAAGGTGATCCCACTGTTTTCTGCTGCTGAGGAGGCAGTAACAGATAGTAGCAGTTTGAGCCATGGGTACTTTTCCGAGGCTGAGTAAGCTTTCCGTGTCAAAGAGCCGGTAGCCGCTTGGGATTCGTTCACATTTGATCGTGCCATTGTCGGCATATTTCCGAAGAGTATTTTTGGAAAGTCCCGTCAGTTCGACCGCCTTACGGAGTGGTATTAGTGCCATCACTATAGTCTACCGAACCTTAGTAGATTTTGGTAGACTATATGACACTTTTAGTAACTGTCCACTAACCTTACTCTCTTGCTTAGCTATCGGCTTTCGCCGACCCTGCGCGATCAGAAACTCTTGTCTCCAGTCAGAGTTAAGAGGACCATACTCCACTAGCAATCTTTTGCAGTGGCGCTAGATGAGGTGTCAGGCATAGGAAATAGGCAAAAACTGCCCCGCCACAAGCACCAAGGAAGAAACCACTGGCAAATTCACTCCAGCCTTCTTTAGTTCCTAAGTCTTCTGGTGGATTGGGTGTGGTCAATGTTGCCTTAGGTTTGCCGGAGCCAGCCGCTCCATAAATAGATAAAGCAACTGTCAGAAGAGCCACTAAGCCAACTGTTGCCAGTAAACCAGCTGTGCTGGCATACTCTGTCCCACGCAACGGACCTAGTAAGGCAAACGGTCCATACAGAAAGTAGCCATGAGCCATACCAACTTCTAGACCCCGGCGATTGGCTGATAGCCCTTGACGGTAGGCTGGCAAGTTGTTGATGAAAGCTTTTGTGAAAGCAGAGGAATTAATTGGGGTGGCTAGATTACCCACTTGGGGATCTCCACCATGGTTAATTACATCCATCGTCATTGTAAATTTATCTCCTATCAAATCGGATAAACCCCTTGAGTAATCATACTTTAGGGGGGAGAAAAGGAACTGAAAGAATCAGCGCGAGTAATCGTCGCTGAGAAGCGCATCCTCTCGTAACGAATTATACGAGATATTGTTCTTTTTATTAACCTTTTTAGTCAATGGCAAAAATTTTAGCTTTAGTTCTTTACCGTAATATAACCTTTGTAAAACCATTGTAATCACCTAAAACCAAGGGTTTTGATGACTAACCCCCTTTCAGTCTCTTTGGTTTTTGTAACAAAAAGTAATTAATTTTTGTAAAGAATTTCGGTCAACTTTTGTTAAAAATCTTAATAATTATCCGACTGGCATAAACTTTCCAGTAATCTGAGCCATTGAAGAAACTGGGTCGTTGGTATAAGGGCAGGTTGGGATAACCCCTCCCATGCTACGAGGTGAAACGGGAAGTTAACCCAAATTGAATGGAGTTGTGTGCTTTTGTCTAGGTCAACGACAGGTGTTGATGTCAATAGAGGGATGGCAGACTGATTAGAATTGACTCTATCAAAGACTCAGCAAGGGCAGAAGCAATCATCAGGTTTTTGCCACAGGTTGTATGGGAAATTCCGAGGTAGATCTTGGTATTTCATAGTCCTGAAGCGTGATAGGATTAACTTGTCGAAAAAATCGATAGTAATCTACCCCTCTAGTAAGCGGGTATCTGCCGTGTTCCAGTCATCTGGATAACAGTGCTGGCTCTTTAAATATAGAGCAAAGCCCTGGCTCGGCAGTGTAAGACCGAGACTTACTTAGGTAGGTAGAGGCTTGCTTGAGATCAAACCGGCAACCAACACCATTCTTAATTGGGTTGGTGTGGTAAAAGGTTAGTAAACAGCTAGAGAAAATGTCGCAGAGTCTACCAAAAACTCTGATTATTTGTTAGACTTAAATTAGGGTAACACCGACAGGGATTATTATGTAACTTAAATTAAAGCCGAAAACCAAGGGTTTAATAGTTGCGCTCTCTATCCCGGTGGAACGAACTTTTTTGACATTTTTATGGCGCTCGCGGGATATTCCGTCAGAGCGGAGATACCCCCTAGATGCGAAAGCATCTTGCATTGGCGGGCCTTGGTCTATCTTGGTAGACTTTGGTAGCTAAAAAGTATCGGTTCAACTTGTTACTGTATTAATAGGCAAATAGGAAAATAAGATATGACAGGCGCATACGCAGCTTCTTTCTTACCAACGATGCTAGTCCCCTTCATAGGCTTAGTTATGCCTACTGTAGTTTTGGGACTTTTGTTTATCCACATTGAAAGCGACGCTGACTAAACAAGCTAGAAGTCCTGCAGGATACCAGCCCCCTTTTTTCAAGGGAGTATCGGTGAGAGTGGGACTCAATCATGGGGGTTGACTCCCGAGAAAGGGTGATCAATCCCCACATCCCTAGGGTTTTGGGCTATGCTTTTCGATTAGAGCACTCGTTAAGGCTTAGAGGGCTTTACAGTCTTCTGAGCAGGTTTGGGCTTAGGAGTTCGCCGATAACTCTTAAACTGACTAATCCCAGCACTGGCGGATTTAACCACATTACTATCTGGATCCCTTAATGCCCTTTCAAGCAAGGGTATAACTTTTTCAGATTTAATATTACTCAGGGCTTCAACAGCAGACTGTCGCACGGATGGTTGGGGATCTTGAATCAATTTGCCGATCAGCGGTATGGCCTGTTGAATTTCGGCTCTGAGTCCAAGACCCGCAGCAATTTTACCCAAGGCTGATGCAATTGAGCCCCGAATAAGGCTTTCAGGATGATTGATGTACTTACTTAACTGGGGAATATCCCTGGCTTGAGCATAATTTCCCAAAGCAGTTATGGTTTCATCCAAGTCCTGATCACTTTGGCTGGACTGATCAGTAATACTTGGGGTTTCTGTCAGCATTGTTTGCTCTGGCTGACTCGGCTCAGGCAACATTTCGTCCTTGACCACTGGTTGAGGCTCGTCTTGATTTGTTTCTGCCTCTTGTAATAATTCGACTAATTCATTACCAGTTTGCGCTGAAGTTTCCTCTGTTTCATCTAGGTTATTAACCTCGTCTGGTATTGGGGATTTATGAGCTTGTTCTAATTCAGCAATTTTTTGATGGGCTAACTCTAAATCAGCCTGATATTTCGCTTCCAAAGATTGCAGCTCTTGGCGAAAATTAGACTCAAGTTCTTCCTTTAACTGATGGGTAGCTTGTGTCAATTGTTCTTGATATTTTGCTTCCGAGGATTGGACAGTTTCCAGAAGACTAGCATCAAGTTGTTGCTTCAGCTCATTAGTGGTTTGGGTTAACTGAGCCTGATAATTTTCCTGTAAAGATTCGGCAGGAGCAGCAGCAGATTGCAGCTCTTGGCGAAAATTAGACTCAAGTTCTTCCTTTAACTGATGGGTAGCTTGTGTCAATTGTTCTTGATATCTTGCTTCCGAGGATTGGACAGTTTCCAGAAGACTAGCATCAAGTTGTTGCTTCAGCTCATTAGTGGTTTCGGTTAACTGAGCCTGATAATTTTCCTGTAAAGATTGGGCAGGAGGAGCAGGGCTAGACTCTAACTGCTGTTTGACTTCGGCAATTTTATGATTTAACTGCTCTCGATAACTTTCTTGCAGAGCTTGAGAACTTTGTTGTACCCTAGTCTCATACTTATTTTGAAAAACTTCTAATTTTCTGTCGGTTTGTTCGGATAGAAAATCCAGTTTATTTTGCAGTACAAAAAATACGATTGCCCCAACAACGGCTGCTGCAAGTATAGCTACAATAAGAATAATAATTGGGTTCATGAGGGCTCCTCTTGGGGTTGATATTTAGTTGATTTTATCTGAAAGTGTGCCTGAAGACAGGGTTGTTGGGCAATAGCTTAAGGCGTCTGAAATCTTAAAAATTTGTAGAAATGGCCTGAACAGGGCAAGTGGGGATACACTGCTCACAGACAATGCAACGCGATCGCTTAAACTTCAGTCTGAATGTCTCTGGCTCAAGAATCAGGGCTTGAGTGGGACAAACCCCAGTACATAAGCCACAATCGACACAACTATCCTCATCAATCAAAATCTCGCGACTTAGCAGGGAAACATCAATGTTTTGCGTCCGCATCCACTCAATCGCAGCATCCAACTCATCAATGTCGCCAGATAACTCTAGCACAAGTTTGCCGATTTGATTGGGAGCAACTTGGGCCCGGATAATATTGGCAGCCACATTAAAATCCTTTGCCAGTCGGTAAGCCACCGGCATCTGAATCGCCCGTCGGGGAAAGGTCAGGGTTACCCGTTTTTTCATTGTGATTTGTCAAACTTTATCAGTAGGCCAGTAAAAATAAACGTAACATTTGCACTTGTTTACAGTTCACTGTCAACAGTCAGCCGTCAACCGTCAACAAAAAACGTTTGAATCTAATCTACTTCTAAGTTACTCAGAAGTTACGCCCCAAACCCTACTATTGCTGGATTTATAACGAGAAACCGGGTTTTAAGGCTGTTGGTGCCTAAGTCTTGTTGTTGTAAAATGTAAACAATTATAAAGTTGTACCAAGAAAGTTGTAGCAAGATGGCTATTAATTCACCAGACTCAACTACACCATCATCCTCCCCTTCAGTACCCACTAGTGGCAGCCGGATCAGAAACTTTTTAATTGCCCTAGTAGCGATCGCACTGGGTATTGCCCTATTCTTGGGATTAAAAACTGAGACTAGTCTCGGTTCCTTGGAAGCCCAAGCCGAAGCATCTACCCCTCTAGAGGTTGCACTGAGCAATGGCAAGCCAACCTTGATGGAGTTTTATGCAAACTGGTGTACCAGCTGTCAAGCCATGGCAAAGGATTTGGGTGAAGTGAAACAGCAGTATAAAACCAAAGTCAATTTTGTCATGCTGAATGTGGATAACAGCAAGTGGTTACCAGAACTGGTCAAGTATCGAGTAGATGGTATTCCTCATTTTGTGTTTTTTGATGAAGCCAGCACAGTGATCGCCCAAACTATTGGAGAACAACCCCGTCAAGTACTCGAAGCTAACTTAGATGCAATAGTAACCCATGTGCCATTACCCTATAGCCAAGCTAGTGGTACGGTTTCGGATATTGACGATTCCCTATCAATTACAATAACGAATCAAGATGATCCTCGTAGCCATGGTAGTCAGGTAAAAGGCACAAGGTAAAAGGCACAAGGTAAAAGGCAACAAGCTTGCATAGAATTTCTTAAGATTTTTGCAGCTTTATTTCCCCTTTTGGCCTTTGGCTTTAGCCCTTGAAGCTGATTTTCCGCTACAGTAAAGATTAGCTGCTGACTAATAATCTGCCCCAGAATAATCTGCCCCAGTTGCTAGAGGGTTGCTGATTGATTTGCGAAAATGTCTAGAAAATCCCTGTCAAGCTACCCACAGCCTTTACCCTCAGCCACCAAACCCCTTGAGCTAGGTAAACGAAAGTCGATCAGACCGAGGGGAACTTTTAGACGACGCCTAAAATACATATATTGGCGCTTAGTTCGTATGCAAGGAAAACCAGAAGCGATCGCACGAGGTTTAGCATGTGGTGTGTTTGCTGGGTTCTTTCCGCTGTTTGGTCTCCAGTTAATTATAGGGATTTTGCTGGCGGTACTATTGCGAGGTAACAAAATAGCTGCTACTGCTGGAACTTGGATTAGTAATCCCTTGACTTATGTACCGATTTTTGCATTCAACTTTCACGTCGGTGAATGGCTACTGAACCAGGATGAATTGGCTAATGTGAGTTTCCAATCTTGGCAGGAATTTACAGAATTGGGGTCAGAAATTATCCTAACCTTATTCGTTGGTTGTTTCGCAGTTGGATTGGTCTGTGCTGTGGTTAGTTATTGGTTGAGTGTGCAGCTGATCCATCGATTGCGGACAAATCGTTCCTTGCAGCATCAGAAAAAGCGATGTTCTCGAAGAGCCGCTACGGGAACGCACCGCATTGAGCACTATAGTTGTGAATCCTCAGTGCTGAGTACTGAGTCCAAGAGTGCTAAGTACTGAGTGCTAAGTAAGACTTCATACTTCACACTTTATCCTTCACACTTCATATTTCATCCTTGATAACAGCCACGGCAATCAAATCCTCAATTTTTTTAATAGTGGTATCCCCTGCTAAGTAACCAATACCTCTATGAAGGTGAAGGCGAAACTGATTCGCTAGGGTTTCTTGTTCCAAACTTAAGCCATCGTTATGGCAGCGTTGTTTGAGAGCAATCAGGAGCATATCAGCCATATCTCCTGCCATAACGCTCCAAGTGAGTTCGACGTTACTATCGGCAGGTATGGGAACCGGAGAGGGCATTGTCGGTTCGGCGAGGGAACGGCAGATTGCCCAGCGACAAAGAACATGCCACTGAGGGATTTTGGTTTGACGTTTGAGTTTAATCAGTTGGTCTTTGGCAGTTTGGGAAAGTGTGATCTGGTTTATTGGCGGTTGCATGAATAAATTAATGCTTAATTGCTTCAACTATTGATTCAAATATTGCTTCACCCTTTTTGGGAAAAGGTTAAAGGTGAAAGGTAGAAGGGAATTTACTTACCTTAAGTGATCGTCTTATCTGACGTTGATCTTTATTGAATCTTTACATTAATCTTCACCTAGTTAATTATACATTTAATCAAGCTCTATGGGTTTTCACCTAAAATTTTTTCAGTAGAATAAAAATTTTGCTGTTTACTACTACTCAACTAAAAAAGTGATCAATGTCTAATGCTGGCGCTGTAATTCTTGTCATGGGAATTAGTAGCGGCTAAAAGCTTTGCGCTCCTACAACGCCAGCTTGGGCGATGACTTGTAACATTCTCGAAACTGTTTCGCGTGCTTTTGATCATGAAAACAATCTTCGGTACACCGGGTGACGACATAATTTCAGCTAGCGGTGGTAACACTACTATTTTCGCTAGCACTGGCAAGGACGATCTTACCGTTTTCCAAGGGGGGAATAATACCATCTTCGCCAATGAAGGCAATCAGGGTGATCGGGTTAGCCTAGGTATGGGCAGCAATAATACTGTCTACACAGGCGTTGGCGATGATGTGATTACAGTCTTTGAAAGTAATGAGAATTTAATCTTTGCAGGGGAGGGGAATAACCAAATCAGCCTGGTTAAAAGTGACAACAATCAGATTTTTGTTGGTGCTGGGGATGACACAATTTTTACGGAAAGGGGGGATAATGAAATCTTTGCTGGTGAGGGGGATAACGTTATCACTACTCTCTTTGGTGACAATATCATCTACATGGGCACTGGGGATGACACAATTACTACTAAATTTGGTGATAATGTTATCTTCGCAGGAGAGGGAGATAACCTGATCGATGCTCAATCCGGTAACAATACGATCTACGCTGGCAGTGGTAATGACCAAATTACGACTGGCTTCGGTGATGATTTAATTTTTGCCGGAGTTGGCAATAATTTTATTAGTGCTGGCATCGGGAATGATACTGTTTTCGCTGGCAGTGGTATTGACGAGTTTTTGCTGTTAGAGGGTGAGGGAGCAGTTACTATTCATGGCTTCCAATCAGGTCAAGATGTCTTCCAAAATAATGAACTCAGTTTTACTGTTTCCGGAAATAATACCTTGGTATTTGCCCAAAGTGGTGATATTTTGGCAACCTTAATGGATGTACAACTATAGCCATCTGAATATCAAGATTCAGCTATCAGTACTCAGCAGTCACTAGAACTTTTTAGGGCAACTTGGCGTCTTTGATAGCAAATACCGATGGGATTTACCTCCATGTACATTCGTAAAACTGTCTTCGCCATTGCCCTATTGATTAGCCCGTTATTGATTACTGCTGGCTGCTATAATAATACAAAAGAGTTAGTTGAAGAACCACAGTTACTGTCAAAACCTCTTACCATCCAGCTAGTCCCAAATACAGACCAACCAATTACTGCTGGGGAAACTGTCCAATTCGCTTTTAAAGCTGTTGGCGAGCCTGTCAATATCTTAGAGCCGATTCCGTTGAGAATGACTGTCTACCTACCAGATGGTAGCCAAAAACAACTCATGGTCGATGTGCAAAGTCCAGTTGTCTATTACCCTTGTGATCCCATACCAGGGGAAGACGATTCTTGTAACTATCCGAGGGTGGGTTTGGATCCTACTGCGGATCCTAGTCAGCCCTATCAACCAGGTCCTAGCATCACCTTGGAGCAAGAAGGAGAATACAGGATTACGTTAGACCCTGTCCCAGAAGCACTCCAAGACAAATTGCATGCAAAGTCAACAACATTTATGGTCATGCCGTGACCTGTTCTGAGTAGAAGTAACCCGATTCCACGGTTGTCCAATGTTTGGCTGGGTCATAATTTAGCAAATACTGTTGTGCGATCGCATCAGCGTCTCGTAATTGTTTAGCTTCGACCTTACCAATTTCGGTATCTGTAGACAGCAGAATCACCTGATGGGAGGCGG
Organism: Moorena sp. SIO3A2; assembly: GCF_010672265.1. Classification (NCBI taxonomy): domain Bacteria; kingdom Bacillati; phylum Cyanobacteriota; class Cyanophyceae; order Coleofasciculales; family Coleofasciculaceae; genus Moorena; species Moorena sp. SIO3A2. The sequence continues at coordinate 7,336 of NZ_JAAHHC010000072.1, read as the reverse complement.
CGGGGAAGTAACGTTCCACTAGGTTGCTGCGATGGGACGAATCCAATCGTCCGAGGGGGGTATCAATGGCTACGGGTAGATTACGTCCAGAAACACGGGCGAGTCCCCACAATAATGCGATCGCTAATAATTGCTTTTCCCCAGCCGATAGACGATGTTTCGGTACAAGTTTTCCTTGTAGGTCGTACAGGGATAGGCTGAAGCTGTTGGTGTCGATGGCAACTCGATGGACTAGGTCAGATTTATGGAGGAGATAGAGGAAGCATTCGGTTACCTCATGTTCTAATTTATTCAGTTTTCTGAGAGTTAACTGTTCCCGGAAAACCTTAAGGCTCTGTTGGACTTTAGCAGATGCTGTAAGCATATGCTGATCATTTTTGCGGTCAATGGTTTCTTCACCATACCTGGCTAAGTCTTTTTTGGTTTGTGCGATCGCATATCCTAATTTATCGCAGCGGCGTTTGGCGATTTCGTAAGCTGCTTGAGCTTGAGCCAATTCCGTTTGTGCCTGTTTTAGTGCATCTTCGAGTTCTTGATAGGATTCCGGAGGAGCAGCTGTTGCTAGTTGTCTTTTAGTGGCATTAATATCTGCTTCCAGATTTTGGCGCTTAACTAATTGCTCTTCAGCTAATTGCTTTTGAGTTGGTTGGTAGTAAGTCAAGAGATTAGTTAGGGAATGAAACATTTCTTCCTCAGCTCCTAACCAAGCGTCTTTACCCTCCCCAGCCTCTTGCTCTATTTGTTGATTTTCTTTTTCCAAGAACGCTTTAATTTTATCAAATTTTTTAGCAGGCAACTTCAGAGCAGTCAATAAATCTATCAGACGTTGATCACGGTGTTGTAAAATATCTCTAGCTAGTTTTGCCTGTGATGCTAGCGATTCTTTTTCTGCTTGAGCTTGGGCTTGGGTAAGTAGGGGTTCAATTAACGATAGAGGCAAAATACCAGCTGCTAATTCCCTCATCTGTTCACGAATTTGTTCAGCTTTAGTATTGTAGTTATGGAGTTGACTCTCTAGTTGGTTCCGTTGGGCTGCAATTTTGCCACCATCACAGACAAATTTATCAAACGCTTGTTGCTGTTTTTCTCTGGTTTGTTCTAGCTGCTCTTGAGTAATCGCTAACTCTTGTTTAGCTAGTTCATAGTCTGATTGTTGAGAGGAGAGCTTTTTTTCGATATCTTCTAAATTAGACAGTTGCTGTTGATTCGCCATAGATTTACGTTTGCGCGTCACTAAAATATCAAGGTCAATGGCTAAGCGGTCAGCAAGTTCTAGACCAAGTAATGATCGAATCGCTTCCACAACAACCGGGGGTGGTGCTTCCACTTCTGCTAGTTCTTTAACCTGTTCCCCATCAAAAAGAAATAGGTTTGATATTCCTAAGGGCAAGAGATTTTCAATGTACTCGTCCCAAGTATTGGTTAGGGCAGAATCCAGCCAGTCTCCCTCTAAAATGCCTAAGTTATCCTTACCATCTTTCGGTTTTTTTGTCCAAGTGCGTACAATCCGATACTCCATGGGCTGGTCGTTCTCGATATGTTCAAAAACTAATTCCACTCGGGTGTTGTCAATAGGTAAGGCATTGCGATTGACTGACTGAGTTAGAAAGTCGCTATAACTCAAATTGCCACGGGTGGAACATTGAGCGCGGTGTCCATATAAAGCCAGACGAATCGCATCCATCATAGTGGTTTTGCCACCACCATTCATACCACCGACTAGAATAATAGGTCGAGAGTTATCATCCCTTTTTGGACAGAGATTGATTACCTGACGCCCGAGATAGGGTCCAAAGTTTTCTAGGACAAGTTCAAGGAAAATCACCAGTTTCTCAAGTACGAAGTTGATTACAAAGTTTATACATAGATCGAGAACCACAAAATAATAACTGTTTATTGGCCTTTATAGCATTTTTTCAATAGGTGAGGTACCTTTGGAATTATAGAGATTAGGTAATAGGGAACATAGAAAAAATCCTGTGTACCTCATAACTATGAGAAACGCTATATTTGCTGTTAATCGTCGAAAGTGAAACCGTTCAGAGTTAACGTTCGATAATTAACCCTAAAATGATGAACCGGGCAGCTTTATAAATTCCTCCTCTTCTGGAGTATTAATCCGACCAAGGATTTTATTACGATGGGGAAAGCGACCAAAACGTTCAATCACTTCTAGATGACGATAGGCATAATTAATTGTACTGGCACTATCGGGATCATCCTTAAGAGTCGAGAATAATTCAACACAGTAGCGCTGATGTTCGAGATTTTCGCTATGCTCAAAGGGTAAGTAGATAAACCACCGCTGAACTGGTAAGAGTTCTTTGTCAAAGCCTCGATCAACAGCATACTGGGCAGTAGACAAGGCTTTGGAGTCAGTGGCAAAAGCTTGGGGTTGACCCCGAAACATATTACGAGGAAACTGATCGAATAGGATAATTAGCGCTAGGCAGCTATAGGGTGATGTTTGCCAGTTATCTAACTCCCCAGCCACCGCTTGTTGATAGATGTCGAGGAAACGCGATCGCATTTCTTGGTCAAAGTCTGGATTCTTAGTAAACCAGACTTTGCGGGATTTACCATAATCTGCGTCATCCGGCTTACCAAACCAAAAATTTAATATCTGATTAGATCTATCCAAAGCCTTGATCATAAGTTACTCTAGTTTGAATGATTACGAATTCTGGACTGGAAATTTTAAGTTTGCCCAAGCCAGCTGTTTGACAGTGTCAACATCCCCTTCATCAGCAGCTGTTTTTAAATCTCGTTTCAAGTGAGCATTAGCGATCGCATCTTCTTTAGACCGAGAACTAGTGTCAAAGCACCGCTCCAAAGCCTCATAGATCCCAATACGACGAGACCTAGTCACATACTGGCGTTCTGTGTCTAGCAGTTTTGCCATTAGTTCGAGATGCATAGCATCATTGTCACAGATTTCTTCTAAGACCTGCCACTCATCACCACCAAGCAAACGATTTTCAGCGCCAGGACGGATGTCTTTGAAGGGTTCGCCAGTAACTTCTTCATAGATGCGGGGCAAACTATCATCAAATTCGTGTTTTTCTTCTAGCCAGATGCGACGAATCTCACTAAGTTCCTCTTTACTAATCAACGTGATGTCCCCCATATTTTCTGGACAATTCTGACGAACGTCAGTTTCAACAGTAAGCAATCTCCTCAGCCAATACTCCCGTGCTTCTTTGGTATAAGGACCAGGAATCGGCTCAACAGATATTTGTCCATCTAAATTCCGTTCATACAGTTGGACATTACCATTGCTACGTCTAAAATCTCGTCGCTCACGGTTTTCTCCAGGCTCCAACTCCTTGCGCAAATCCAGTAGAGGTTCCAGCCATTCCTTTTCTTCGTCATTATCAATCATTGCTGTCAGGGATTTATCCTGACTCACCAGTGTACAAACCCAGCAACCAAAACGAGAGCTACCACAACTAGGAGTAGAGGTATCCACAACTAATGGACATTCGTTATCAGCACTAGCCCCTCGATACATAGCAAATAAGTCTTTATTGCTGTATTCCCAGGGGTTTTGCCATTGCATGAGATAGAGCCAAACCTCATCATTTTGCCAATCTTCAATGGGGCTATAAACCAAGGAGTTTGGTAAATTCATATTAGGAGTTAGACGAGCACGTACTCGTTTAGCTTCCATTTTTTTCATCCGTCTTGCCCGTTGTTGGCTTTCAGCTTTGCGAGTGCCTAAAACAACAATAGCCTCTCCACTAGATCGGATAACATTCCGAATAAAACGGTTAGAGGGTTTAATTTTCAAACGTTCAGTACACCAGCGAAATTTACCCCGTGGAGCTGGGTAACCTTTACCAATTAAACTTACCCAGTAGGTTTCTTTAACCTCCGGTTGTAAGAGATGGGGTTCAAAGGGCAATCCTTGAGCTTCAGCTGCCAACTTAATCTGTTTTAGGGAATTGCGAACCCAAGCTGAAACAATGGGATTCTCTACTAACGTGTCTGTAGTGATGACATAGATAGTCTTAGTTCGCTGTTCTGGTGGCAGAGCTGCGATCGCATTCCATACCAGCTGTAGAGTTGCGGTGCTATCCTTGCCACCACTATACCCTATCACCCAGGGAATTGCGTCTAAGCAGTATAACTGTTGAATTTCAGTGGTCAGAGCAGTAATCTCTTCCACTAGCTCAGCCACAGTGCGATTTTTTGGCTTATTTTCTGAGAGTTTGACCTGATTCATCTGACTTCACCGCAGTAGGGAAACCCCCTCTAGGCAAGAGCGGGGTGCTGACTCTCTGCTAAGACAAGGCTTGGCAGATTGGTCCTTTTTTCGAGCTTATCCCAAGTTTTGAATAAAATTTCTTGACAGTGGATCTAACGTTTTTCTTCCTAAAATGGTATGATTAATAGTTTTACTCTATCGAAGCCCGAGTATAGGGAAATAAGCTAATTTGATCCTTAAAAACTTGTGCTAGTCTTAAAAATATTTATCGTAAGCATATGCGCTACGCGCACGCTACGCGAACAGCCATCAGCGGTCAGCCGTCAGCTAAAGGCTCATGCTACGGGAACAGCTTATAGCAATTCTCTATGCCATGAGGTACAAAGGGATCCCCCTAAATCCCCCTTATCAAGGGGGACTTTGAGGTTGAAAAGCGTACCTCATAAATCCTAGAAACGCTATATTTTATTCAAAAGCACCGATTGCGCTACGGGCACGCTGTGCGAACAGTAGCGTGGCACAGGCTTCGACGCTGGGAGGTAGCGCATTAGCTGAATGCTGATAGCTGAATGCTGATAGCTAAATGCTGATAGCTGAATGCTGATAGCTGAATGCTGATAGCTAAATGCTGATAGCTGAATGCTGATAGCTGAATGCTGATAGCTGAATGCTTACTATTTATCGATAGCTTCTACAACGCAGCATTATGGGTTTAAAACTATGGTGATCAAAAGTGCAAATCATCCCAATGACCTGGCCAAGCAAATTCTTGAACAAGAAAACCAAGATCGACAGGCGCTGGCGTTATTGCTCGATAGGCATCTGGCTAGAAACGATCAAATCTTGGTGCAGAAAACTCACATGGGCACTACAGAGGCATTTATTGGCTCAGTCACTCTGGAATGGTTAGCGATTCGGGTTCGCTACGCTTCCCAACTGCCGCTATTTCAGCAAAAGTTTGATCAACAAACGAACAATATCGTCAGAGATGCCGATACTATAGAAGCGCTTCAGCAGCGTCCTCTTGATTGGTCACGTCAAGCTGCTCTGGCTCAATATCTAGCAGCCCGCAAAACTCACAAGTTTCCCCCAGTCCTGGTAGTGCTTAGCTCTGGCTGGGTAGATAATGCCCAGGCTGCTCACTGGGATAAGAATCAACGCGCTCTCCAGTCGGCAGCTGAGTTCACCAGTTTAGATAAAGATGGCACAGTCGGACTGCTTGATGTTTCAGACCATGTTTCAATTTTTGCCTTAGACGGTCAGCATCGACTGATGGGAATCCAGGCTCTGATGGAATTGATTAAAATCGGTACGCTCCAGAAATATAGCAAAGGCAAAAAGCCAATCGGCTCCCTGATTACAGTTGATGACTTGATGGAGGAGTATCACATCTCGCCAGGTTATCTGCAAAGTCTAGCCACAGAAAAAATTGGTATTGAGTTCATTCCTGCTGTGGTTCAGGGAGAAACTCGTGAAGAAGCACGGCGACGCATCCGCTCGATCTTTGCTCACGTTAACCTGATGGCAGTAAGGTTGAGCAAAGGACAACTAGCGTTGCTCAATGAAGACGATGGCTTCTCAATCGTTGCTAGAAAAATTGCCATGAGTCATCCTCTGCTGAGGGAGATGGAAAATCGTAATCCTCGGGTTAATTGGGATAGTGCTACGGTTTCAGCTAAGTCAACAGTCTTGACTACTTTACAAGCTCTCAAACATATATCTGAGCTGTATTTGGGCTACCAATTCCCTCACTGGAAACCTTGTGAGAAAGGTCTAATTCCCATGCGTCCTGAAGATGAAGAGCTAGAGATGGGAACTAAGACATTGACAGAGCTTTTCGACTATCTAGCTAGTTTACCCAGCTATCAAAAGCTCGAACATGGAAAAGAAACACCTCAACTGCGTCGGTTTAACCATGAAAGGGGTGGAGGAGAAGGAAACATGCTATTTCGTCCAGTAGGACAAATCGCCCTAGTTCAAGCTTTGGGTATTCTAGTATTTAACCAGGATTTCTCTCTCAAAACCATCTTCGAGAAACTTCAAAAATACGATGGTTCGGGTGGCTTTAGTCAGATAGATCACCCACAATCCCCTTGGTACGGCATTTTGTATGAGCCAAATCGAAAGCGAGTACTAGTTTCTGGACGAGAGTTAGCCTGCAAAGTGATGTTATATCTTTTGGGTGGTGTTACAGAGCGTATGGAACGTGCTCAACTGCGCATCGCTGTGGCTAATGCCAGGAGTGTTAGCAAGGATCAAGCGATCAGCTTTGAGGGCAAATTTGTGAAACCGAAGGAGGTAGGATTACCACCTCAGTTGTAACGGAATTAGTGACACCGCGTCCAAAGCCCCTAGATTCATCTAGGGGCTTTGGACCCTGGGCAATTTATTCTCCTAACCCCTTGACGGTCAGCGGTCAGCCGTGGCACAGGCTTCGACCCTGGGACTTAATATAGCACTACGCATTCAGATGTTTGACATTACTAAACTCCGAAACTTAGTCATAGCTTACTTCTGACTTCTGACTTCTTACTTGAGACTTGCGCGTAGCGCTATATCATCTCCGGATAATTAGTTATAAAAAACCTTCTCCCTTGAAAACTTACTCCTTTACTTCTGCCTTCTGCCTTCTGCCTTCTTCTAGTCATTTATAGCCCACATTATCAAGATTTTGTCAAGGACATTTTAACAAAAATTTAGATGGGATTACCAGGCTAGCGATCGCAGACGTAAACTGACATAGTAACCGTCATTTATCGACCAGATTATCAAGATTTTGTCAAGGACATTTTAACGAAAATTTAGAGAGGATTACCCAGGGAATTTATTCCCCTAAACCCTTGACATTTGATCAGATAATAGCTAGTCTAAAAATGCTGCCTCAACAGATCGATGACAGTAGCACTGGAGTTTAAAGCCACAGGAAAATCAGAGCAGTACACAGCAATTGATCAAGCCATTAAAAGGGGGCAATTTATCCGTAATCAGGGGTGATATCATTTGGGTGTGGCTCTTTTGGAAAGACGTTTGGTCAGGTTTAGAGAGGTATCGGAAGAGTAGGAGGAGCAGTAATAGAGCAACGAGCTTGAATTAGTCGTTTCATCAAAGGAAGGCCATCTTTGTACAAAG
>NZ_JAAHHC010000071.1:0-26957 GCF_010672265.1 Moorena sp. SIO3A2 | reverse complement strand
CTGGAGCAAGCCAAAAGGCAAGCCGAGAGGTTGAGAGAATCTAGGAGCCGTGTGAGATGAAAGTCTCACGCACGGCTTTGAAGGAGAGGTGCTCCGGATAATACCGGACATCGACTCTAATAAGCTTACCGAGTAACCGAACCGTTGGGTGGTGTTGGTAAGAAGCCCATACTGAACCTGTAAAGGTCAGTGTGGGAGTATGTCACGCTGGCTCTTAACGCTTTCACGTCAGATGATTCTATCATAACATACAAAAACTTTAATTATAACATATTTTGCAAATTTTTGTAACAAAGTGTTGGGGGAATCGGGAATCGGGAATCGGGAATCGGAACCCACCCCTAACCCCTCCCAGGAGGGGATCGGGAATCGGGAATCGGGAATCGGGAGTCGGGAATCGGGAATCGGGAGTCGGGAATCGGGAATTGGGAATTGGGAGTCGGGAAAAAAATAGTGCTAGATAATTTTGGCTAAAGTATAGCGCTAAGTTAAAACTATGCACTTAATCAATCCAACTATCCCATAACACCTAAAACTAACTTAGCGCTAGATAAACGTGGTTAAAGTATAGCGCTATTTTTTTAGCCATTAATTATCCCATAAGAATCCAAAAAAATAGCGCTAGATAAACGTGGCTAAAATATAGCGCTAAGTTAAACTTATCCACTTAATCAAACTAAACATCCCATAACCTTTATAAAAGGTTAGCGCTAGATAAATGTAAATTTTTGTTAAAAAGCCAGACAGCCTAGAAAATCATGTGTTACCTTAAATATAAGATTAGCGCGATAGTAAAGGGGAACAAAAAATGAACCAACAAAGCAAGATAGTCGGAACTACCCAAGCAGCTTTTCTTCTAGGGATTTGCGTCCAACGAGTTCGCCAACTTCTGAAAAATGGCAGAATTAAGGGCGCTCAAAAAGTAGGCAGATTTTGGCAAATTCCCCTATTTAACGGCTTGCCTAGGGTCAGTCCTGGTCGCCGTGGACCCAAGGGAACCTGGAGAAGAGGTTTCCAAAAGGTGGCGAGTTACGTTCATGTCAACCAAAACGTCATTAGGCAAAATAAAAAGTACGACACCTACAACCCTGTGCTCACTGTCAAACAAGGCAACCGCAACACCTACGGTCATTATGTAGAAATCAAGGGTCCATCTCGGTTAGTCTATCAACCCAATTCTCCCAAGGATTGTGGAGCTACGGTGTGGCTGGAAGTTGACCCTTCTGTCGAAATTCTCACTAAAGTTTTTAGTTAATTGCAGGATGGGTATTAGCTTAGCGTTGCTGAATTAAGGAATGAATGCGCGATAATCTGGTTTTATTAAAGCCCCCTAAATCCCCCAATTATGGGGGACTTTGAGAGTTTTGTTCCCCCACCGGTGCGCTTTCCGTCGGCGAATTAAATTCGCCACGGGTCGCACCGCAAAATTGGGGGGCTAGGGGGGCGAAACCATACCCAGAATCAGCAACGCCATTAGCTTGGGGTCATTTCAGCTGGAAGCTGCTTGTTTGCGTAGCTTAAGAATTTAAAAACAAGGTGTTAACTTGAAGGTTAAAACTTTAAAATTAATGGCTTTTGGTGTTCCTTGGCCTAAAGGCCAGGCTACGGGAACGGGTAGGTTTAAATTTGGCAAGTAGACAACTGCGGCCAAGTTTACTGTAGTTGGTTTAATGTTGTTGGCAAAGCGTTCAACTCAAACAGGACGCAAAAGTTATCCCTAGATGACTCATAGATCTACTTACTTGTTACTTGTCAAATTCAGCCAACGCAAAACTTATTCCTATATACACTGATAGATTGACAGATCTATTACATTAGTTGTCAATTTCTTGCCTTGCTCTTGACTACTGTTCCTGTTGTTTGTCACTCTAGCACCAGGAAAACTAATTAATAGTTCTTACCTAAGAAAAACAGTTACGATATGGTAAGTAATGTTTAGATTTGTTGCAGTAGTAAAAAGTTCATCTCTGTTAACCTTGGGTGTATTAGCAGTCGTTAGTAACCTAATCCTGAAACCTTTAGAAGCTGGGGCTGTTGTTAATGATCAGAGTCTGGTCTTCGTAAAGGATTCATTGCCACAGGAACCAGTGCCAATTCCAGAGAAATTGAACAAAGGGGATAATCAGGTTTTAGGGAGCGACACTGTAACAAATTTCAACGCCATGGGTATTAACCAGCTCCCGAGTCCTCCAGCCCCAGCAAAAATTAGTCAAGCCCTACCTCCGAACCTACCTCCGGGTATAGAGCTACCGGAGGATCGGCTGCCGGAGAGACCTCCCTCTCTGGAACCAGCGCCAGAACCCCAACCTCCCCAGAAACTTCCTCCTGTGGATGAACTTCTTGACCCATCTACCCCTAGCCCTGATCTACCGGACGAAATTCTGGAGGATATTCCAAGACGAATCGTCATTAAACGCTTTAATATTATTGGCTCAACGGTATTCAGCCAGGAAAAATTAGCGGAAATTACCGATCCTTTCCTCAATCAACCCATCTCCTTGCCAAGATTATTTAAACTCCGGTCTGAGATCACCAAGTTATATGATCAGGAAGGATACGTTAACTCTGGAGCCTATATCCCACCTCAGGAACTTGAAGATGGGGTAGTTACCGTTGAGATTATCGAAGGGGAATTAGAAGATATTATTGTCAAGGGTCTGAGTCGGCTTAATCCTAATTACATCAAAAGCCGTCTTGCGATCGCTACCAAGAAGCCTCTGAATGTAAGGCGCTTACTGAACGGCTTACAAATGCTGCGACTCGACCCTCTAATTGCCAACATCTCAGCTGAATTGTCAGCGGGGGTGGAGCCTGGGGAGAGTTTGCTAGAAGTAACAGTAACTGAAGCCGATACTTTTAGCACCCAAATAGTAATAGATAATGGGCGCTCTCCCAGTGTAGGAAGCTTTCGGCGTCGTCCCCAAATTCGAGAAGGCAATTTACTGGGATTGGGAGATGCTTTAGAATTCAACTACACCAACACCGATGGTAGTGATACCTTTGATGTCAGCTACACCTTACCGATTAATCCCCGTAATGGTACTCTGCGCTTGGCTTATGGGACAACAGCTAGTGAAGTAATTGAGCCTCCTTTTGATAGGATAGATATTGACTCAGAATCACGGTTTTATGAGATAACCCTGCGCCAGCCTGTATTCCAAACCCCTACCGAAGAAGTAGCTATTGGTATCACCGGCTCACGCCAGGAAAGTGAAACATCTATCTTGAATAGACCCTTTGCTTTATCAGCAGGAGCTGATGATGAAGGGCGTACGCGGATTAATGCCATCCGGTTATTCCAAGAGTGGACTAAGCGCAGTGAGCAACAAGTGTTAGCAGCTCGTTCCCAGTTAAGTATCGGGATTAGTTCAGGAGATACTACGATTAACAGGGGTGGACCCGATAGCAATTTCTTCGCTTGGCGTGGTCAAGGGCAATGGGTAAGGCTACTGGCACCAAATACTATATTATTAATCCGAGGGGATGTGCAACTAGCAGACCGAGGCTTGGTACCATTAGAACAGATAGGGATTGGGGGTTTACAGAGTGTACGGGGCTATCGCCAGGATCTGATTCTATCCGACAATGGTGCGTTTATTTCTGCGGAGCTGCGTCTGCCAATTATTCAGAATCCTGATAGCGGAACTCTAGTGCAGTTGACTCCTTTTCTTGATTTTGGTACTGGCTGGAATAGAGACGATGATATTGATGATAACACGATCGCATCCCTTGGTCTAGGTTTGCGATGGCAGCAAGGAGATTTACTGGAGGCTAATATCGGCTGGGGCTTGCAGTTAGTGGATGTTGAAACTAGGGATAGAACGTTACAGGAAGATGGCTTCTACTTTTCGGTGATTTTTAGACCATTTTGAACATAAAAATTAAAATTCTAAATTCTAAATTCTACATTCTAATTAAGATAGCGTTTTTCATAGTGATGAGGTGCAGCAAGGGAGAAAATGAATCATGGTCAAAAAAAGGATATATTATGGTAGTCTAGCGAGAGTAAATCGAAAATCCTTAGGGTTGAGGATAAGGCGGTGGATAAGGTTACCTCTAATTGCTATATTAACAGCGTTACTGTGCAATTTAGTCCCTCCGGTTTTAGCGACAGTCCCACAAACTTTGAAAGTGGAAAGGTTGAAGGTTGAAGGGTATATTGCTCTTAAAGCTACTAACCTTAAACCTGATCACCTTAAAGCTGCTAATCTTGACCTTTCGGCCACGCTACGGGAAAAACCTGCTAACTTTCAACCTGCTAACTTTGGCCTTTCGGCCACGCTACGCGAACAACCTAAGAACCTTGAACAGGCTAACCTGACAGTTTCCACGTTACTTAAACAGGGGCAAGGTCTCTACGATTCAGGTAGATTTGCCGAAGCAGTAGATGTTTTAGAACAAGCTCTTGAGAGTAATCAAAGTAAGGGAGATCAGCTATCAGAAGCGATGGTGTTGAGTAATCTCTCGTTGGCTTATCAGCAATTGGGATTATGGAATCAAGCCAAGAATGCGATCGCTAATAGTGAAAAACTATTGCGCTCTATAAAATCCCCCGATTCGACAGCATACTTACAAGTGCTGGCTCAATCCCTAATGATAAAAGGAAGTATTGAGCTTGGTTCATCAGAAGCAAAAGCAGCAATGGAAAGTTGGGAGCAAGCTGCAGTAACTTATGGTGAATTAGGGGATGAAGCTGGTGAGATTCGCAGTCGGATTAATATAGCCCAAGCCTTACAAGACTTAGGGATGTATAAGCGGGCGTTGAATCTACTCAATCAGGTGGAGGAATCGTTAATTGCTCAATCTAACTCTTTGAATAAAGCGATATTGTTGCGATCGCTTGGGAATATGCGTCAATTAGTAGGACAGCTGAGCCAATCCCGGCAAACCTTAGAAAAAAGCTTACAGATTGCCCGAAGCTTATCATCGTCTCAAGAGATTAGCGCTACACTATTTAGTTTAGGGAATACAGCCCGGGCTCAGCTTAGCTCAGGGGATACAGCCGAGACTCAGCAAGAATTAGAAGAAGCTATTGACTACTATCAACAAGCATTCGATCAGTCTACGGATCAAATAACTAAGCTTGAAGCCCAATTAAATCAACTTAGCTTATTGATTGATAATAAAAGGATAAAGCAAGCCCAAGCACTAATCCCTCAAATCCTGCCCCAACTAGAATCCTTACCTCTGAGCCGCCGCAGTATCTATCTGAGGATTAATTTTGCTCAAAGCCTAATGAAGGATGAACTTAGAAGTATCAAGGATGAAGGAAATTTTGAGATTTCAGCCAAGAGACTTCAGCCTTCGGTTAAGATTGCGGTTGCTCCTTCTTATGAAATTGCTAAAATCCTAGCTACTGCGGTACAACAGGCTAAAGCATTGGGAGATAAGCGAGCGGAAGCTTATGCTCTTGGTAGTCTAGGTCAACTGTATGAGCAGAATCAGCAGTTGCCAGAGTCTGAAGACCTGACTCAACAAGCCTTAAAGCTAGCTCAGGAAGTCAATGCTCCGGATATTAGCTATCGCTGGCAATGGCAACTGGGACGTATTTCGACAGGGCTTGGGGAAGAGGAAAATGCGATCGCAGCTTACACAGAAGCTGTTAACACCCTCAAGTCTCTACGCAGTGACCTAGTAGCTGTTAACCAACAGGTCAGGTTTACATTTCGAGAGAGTGTAGAGCCAGTTTATCGAGAATTCGTGCAATTACTGCTGCAATCAGACAGGAATGAAGCCAATCCCGACAACTTGGAAAAAGCTCGTGAGATCATTGAGTCACTACAGTTAGCCGAACTAGATAACTATTTTCGCTCAGCCTGCTTAAATGCTACTCCTGTAGTGATTGATCAAGTCATCGACCAAGTTGATACTAAAGCAGCATTAATTTATCCTATCATACTACCAGAAAGCGTGGATATTATTATCCGCTTACCCCAACAACCACTGCGCCACTATAGAACAGAGCTTCCCCAAGACCAAATTGAATCTACTCTGGAAGACCTGCGTCACTTCCTACCCCAGCTTCATCGACGGAAATTTTTCCCAATGTCGCAGCAGGTATACAATTGGATAATCCGACCGATTGAAGAGGATTTAGCTAACTCTCAAGTAGACACCCTAGTATTTGTTCTTGATGGAGCCTTGCGCAATATTCCGATGGCAGCACTTCACGACGGTAAGCAGTATTTAGTCGAGAAGTATAGTATAGCGCTAACCCCTGGACTAGATTTAATGAATCCCCAGCGCTTAGTCAGGGAAGATATCAAAGTCCTAACGGCTGGGTTATCTGAATCCCGTCAGGGATATAATCCTTTGCCATTTGTAGAAGTAGAGCTAGAGAAAATTAAGGCTCAAGTTCCTAGTGAAATCTTACTCAATCAGGACTTTACTGAAACCAACTTTGAAAATTCTGTTGAAGCAGCTCCTTTCCCAGTAGTACACATCGCCTCCCATGGTGAATTTAGCTCTGAAGCTGAGAAGACGTTCATTCTGACCTGGGATAGTAAGATAAATGTTAATGAGTTGAAGGACTTACTGCAAACAACAGACCTACGCCAATCCACTCCGATCGAATTACTGGTGCTGAGTGCATGCCAAACAGCAACTGGGGACAAGAGAGCGGCTCTGGGTATAGCTGGTGTAGCGATAGAAGCAGGAGCACGTAGTACTCTTGCTTCTATTTGGCTAGTGGATGATGAAGCCACAGCTGTGTTAATGAATCGATTTTACCAGGAACTTACTGACAAATCAATCTCAAAAGCTGAAGCCCTCAATCGCGCCCAAAAATCAATTTTACAAGACCCAAGCTATGAACATCCTTATTACTGGGCTCCTTATATTATGGTAGGGAATTGGTTGTAGTAGCGTTAGCCATCAGCGGTCAGCAGTCAGCAGTCAGTGGTTAGTTGTCAGTGCTCAGCTGATAGCTGATAGCTGATAGCTGATGGCTGATGGCTTAAAGAAGAGCAGGGTTTTACCAAGGATTACCAACTACTGTAAAAGCCGCCCAATAATAGGGATGGGATAAATCTTCGTAGTTGAGAGATGCTAGTTCTGGAGGCAAGGATACATTTGGTCGATCAGTAACACTAGCCAAACTTACCTTTTGTTTCAACATGCCTATCTGAGCTTGTCGCAAGGCTTCAGCCTTAATTGGTACAGTTTTAAGAGACCGGTAAAATTCACTCATCAGCACTAAGGTTCCCCCATCGCTGACAGACCACAAACTAGCTACTGCTGACTTGACATTGGCGCGAACCGCTAATCCCGCAAAGCCTAGCTCAGCTTCTTTATCCCCGATGGCAGTTTGACAAGCACTCAGCACCAATAATTCTACCGCTGGTGAGTGCCAACGTAATTCAGCGAATGTATCTAAAGTCAGTTTACTATTCCAAAACTGAATATAAGACTTGTTTGGTTTTCCCGCCTGGAAGTCTGAATGAGTTGCCAGGTGCAGGATTTGAAAATTCTTATGATATCCCAGTTGCCACTGTAGATTAGTTAGGGTAAAATCTTTATTGAGGAAAGATTTTCCTTGCCAGGGATATTGGGTGATAACAGATAACTCTACCGGCACAGCAGGTAAGGAATTGTGTTCATTAAATTCTGATGCCCCCATAGCCAAAACATCGGAATTTTTCAGGTCACTATAGACAGTATCTGTTAATTTGAAGGCAGGAATCAGGGCTAAGCTATACTTTTCCACCAGAAACTCTTGGCCATCATGTAATGCAGCAAAGGGCAGGTGACGTAACCCTCCACCTAGGCAAAAAATTAGATTGTTGATACCCTGAGTTTTAAGGTATGGTTCCAATGGCTCAATCATCCACTGATAGAGTTGCTGAGCTACTGGTAGATAATCTTTAGTGTGTCTACGAATAGGATGAGTAATAGTTTGGATAAACTCTTGCACTAGGCTCAACAGAGCTTCCTTATTGGCTGCGGAGACACGCTTGTGAATGGGCTTACCTTCTGGTGTAATTAATACCAGCTCTAGTTGCTGGGGTCGCGGAACCATATAGATCAGACCAGGCTTTTGACCAGTTTGATTGGTGATTTTGCCAAGAGTATCAGCAATTTCTTCCACAGTGATGGATTGGTCAGGAAAATTGATGTCTAGGTGATTCTGATATTGTTTTTCCCAAGTTTGTTCAATTAAAGGTACTGCTTCTACTACTTGGTTATTGTCCAGGGCTTGTCCAAAGTTGGGGGGATTAACAGCTGGTGATTGAGCAATAGTTTGAGTAAGAGCATTGGATACAGTGTTGTTAGACATTGGCTTAGTGGCTTGTGCCTGCACCGAAAGAGCACTGATAGTTCCGGTGAAGTGTAGTGTCGCTAGGAACCAGCTAAAGCTAGTCGCTATTCGTTTCATAGTTACCTCACGGGTAAAAGCAAAGGTAAGTAGCAAACGTAAGTATTTAGCGTGGGCGTAGCGTGACCTACGGTCAATCGCGCTACGCCCACGTTACACGAAGGCACTTATCCAGTCAGCTTTGGAATCAAGCAAAACTTAAGAATTTGGCTGAAAGTGGCCAATAGATAAGTTTTTCTTGACAAATCTCCGTTTTTCGGATTATCATGATTAGGAGTAGCTGAAAGCTAAACGCTAAACGCTTAATACTTACGATTAGAAAGAGCAGAATTGACAGCAGATGGATTAAAAATCCATCTGTCAGAATAGTCAATATTTGTGAGAACAATAAGTAATAGCAACCCTATTTAATGGAAATCAGGATTGCTAATTAGGATTGCTCTCTATTACTTATCAGCCTTGAGTTAACTATTTATGCAAGAAAGAAAAATAATTATTTAAGAAAGGTATTGCGCTACAGTAACTCAATCTTCTTCAGCTGCTTCAACCCCAAAAACACGGTTAAAGGATTTGAGAACCTTATATCCTGAATCAATTGATTCGAGGGGGTCTTTACGCAAGCGGTGTCGTAAACATAAGGTAATCACCCGGCGGATATCATCCACGGTAACTTCAGTTCGTCCTTCAAATGCAGCCAGGGCCTTAGCCGCCCGATTAGTCACAATATCACCCCTGAGCCCATCCACATCGAGTTCTGAGCAAACTTCTGAAATATTCACCCGAAAGTCGTAGTCCATTTCTACTTCAGCAAGTCGCTCTTGAGCCATTACTATCTGTTTCTGTAATACTTCTTGCTCAGATTGGTGCTGTTCAATATATTTGTGAGGATTTTGGTCAAAATATCCCCGTTCTTCCACAATTTTGACTCGCAGCACTGGTTCTTTGACCGTACGGATTTCCGCGTGCATCCCAAAGCGGTCTAGTAACTGGGGTCGTAATTCTCCTTCTTCCGGGTTACCAGAACCTACTAACACAAAGCGAGCAGGGTGGCGAATGGATATGCCTTCCCGTTCTACAGTATTCCAACCACTAGCAGCGGAGTCTAGGAGTACATCCACTAGGTGGTCATCCAGCAGGTTAACCTCATCGACATAGAGGATGCCTCGATTAGCTTTAGCCAACAGTCCTGGTTCAAAAGCTTTGACCCCTTCAGATAAAGCTTTTTCTATATCGATTGTACCACAAACCCGGTCTTCAGTTGCCCCTAAGGGTAAATCTACCATGGGAACTTTTTTCTTGACCGAAGTCCTGGATGCAGCTGCTCCATTACCATTGCCCATCCAGTCAGGTTCCTGAGGGTCACTATTGAAGGGGTCTTCAGCAACTACATCGATTTCTGGTAATAAATCAGCTAAGGCACGAATAGTAGTAGATTTGCCTGTGCCGCGATCGCCCATGATCATTACTCCCCCAATTTTGGGATCGATCACATTTAGGAGCAATGCCAGTTTCATTTCTTCTTGACCGACAATGGCAGTGAAAGGAAACACTAGGCGGCGAGTAGTCTTGGGCGCTTGGGCAGTAGGACTCACTGGGATTACTTTATTGTTGTTGATTTTTCTCGACGATTACTATTTTGCCATAGGGCGTGCCCTGAGAGTTGATCAGTCTTTTCCCTTTTAGCAGGAACTTCCAGTCGCTCCAGAAGTCCAGCCAAGATCTATGCCTATAAACTTCATAATTTACTCTTTTTCACAAAAATTAATGAAAATCTGTAACTAGTGTTACTTTTTGTGTTTTTATTTGGTAAATATAGCTACTTTTTACCAAAATGTTTGTATGATTCAAAATGTAAAGGATTTCGGTGTATAAACAAATACCAAGTTGCCGACTGTCCCTGCAACTTGGCATGAAGACGAACAATGCACTGCATCCTGACAGGAAGCAGTGAACTATCCATATATTCGTACACATCTATTTTGAGGTTTTAGTCATGAGCATGCAAGAGCTTAGCAGCACAACCCAGTCTCATGTTGTAACTACACAGTGGCAGCATCCAGTCAGGATGACTATGCTGATAGTTTTGTGCTCCTTGGTGATGGGGTTAGTGCCGTTTATGTCTATTTCAAATTTTGCCCAGACACAAACCCAGACTCCAATCACCCTTGGTGAGGCAGGTCTTTGGGAAACTCTTGGAGAGCGCAATTGAGAATGGAAACTTTAAACAATTAACTAAAAACTTTGAGCTTCTGTAAAATCGGTGTTCCTAATGGCTCTTGGTTGGGATTTTGCGATCGCATACTGTCAGTTTCACTGATGGGCACCAAGTTAACAGCACAGGCTTTTAATTCTGGTTCCAGGGAAATGGGACAAGATTCGGGATGGGTCAGAGCATTAGCTTCTGCCTGATTTGCCCACAAAGCTCCCCAGTGCATGGGAGCAAACACTGTACCAGGAGTAATCGCTTTAGTGACTTGAGCTGGGAAGCGGCAAGTTCCGCGACGCGATCGCACTTCTACCCAACCCCCATCTTGAATCCCCAGCTTCTGGGCATCACGGGGATGAATTTCTAGTAACGGATTGGGGTACATTTTGGTGATTTTCTCAATCCGTCCGGTGCGGGTTTGGGTGTGCCAGTGACCATAAAGTCTGCCACTGGTCAGCACCAACGGATACTCGTCCGACGGGGGTTCTGCCAGTCCTTTAGAATGGAAAGCGGCAAATTTTGCCTTGCTATCTGGCGTATTGAATCGGAAGTCAGTATAAAGCCGTTTGCCAGTATTGCTGATTGACTCAGAAGACTCTTGGTTTTGGAACTCCTCAGGGCAAGGCCATTGAATCGGACCGTCTTTCCGTAAGCGTTCGTGACTAAGTCCGGTCATGTCACAAAGTCGTCCACGGGTCAGTTGGACAAATTCCCGATAAACAGCAGCAGAGTCAGTAAAGTCAAATTCTTTAGTAAAGCCTAGGCGACGCCCTACTTCCGCAAAGATTTCCCAATCCGGTCTGGCTTCCCCTGGTGGATTACGGAATTGGGGGCAAAGGGTGACAACTCGCTCAGAGTTAGTCATAGCGCCAGTCTTTTCACTCCACTGGGCTGCTGGGAGCAAGACATGAGCATAGGCAGCGGTTTCAGTGGGGTAGTAGGCATCTTGATAGACAGTAAAGGCGGATTTTCTTAGGGCTGCCTTAGTTCGTTCAATATCCGGCATACTGACAGCTGGGTTAGTGGCAGCAATCCACAAGAAACCGACTTCTCCAGTTTCTAAACCTTTGATCATGCTCCAAGCATCAAGACCAGGATTAGGAGAAATTGTCCCTGGCTTGAGTTTCCATAACTGTTCCACCTCACTACGGTGTTGGGGATTCTTTACTACCCGATAACCCGGTAAGATGTGAGCCAGTCCCCCAGCTTCTCGTCCTCCCATCGCATTAGGTTGACCAGTTAGAGAAAATGGTCCTGTTCCTGGTTTACCAATGTTGCCTGTCATCAGGTGCAGATTGATGATGGTGCGGACTTTAGCGGTACCTTCTGAGGATTGGTTAACCCCCATTGACCACAAAGACAGGACACGCTTTGATTTTGCCCAGTAGCGAGCGGCTTCCTCAAGTTCATGCACCGGTATACCACATCTTTCAGCAACGATTTCCGGTGGATAGTTGATAATTATCTGAGCGTATGCGGAGAAGTCGCTGGTACACTCCTCAATAAATTCCGTGTCCAGTTTACCCCAGCGCAATAGTAAGTGAGCCATACCATTGAGTAAATCAATGTCAGTACCCGGTTTAATCGCTAGATGTAAATCAGCCAGCTTAGCGGTAGACGTGCGGCGAGGATCTACCACTATCATTTTAACATGACGATGCTTTTTGTGATGCTTACGTAGACGGTTAAATACAATGGGGTGACAGTCTGCTGTATTAGTCCCAATCAAAAAGGCACAGTCAGTTAATTCTAGATCGTCATAGCAGCAGGGAGGACCATCGGAACCAAAACTTTGGATGTATCCAGCTACAGCTGAGGACATGCACAGGCGGGAATTAGCATCAAAGTTATTGGTACCGAGACAACCTTTGAGCAATTTCTGGGCAATATAGTAGTCTTCGGTTTGGAACTGACCGGAACCGTACATACAAATTGCTTCTGGTCCTTGGGTGAAACGAACCGTCTGAATCCGATTCACTACTCGGTCTAGGGCTTCATCCCAACTGACTCGCTGAAATGGTTGGTCTAGGGAATCCCGCATCATGGGATACTTGAGGCGGTCTTTATCCAAAGACTCGCTAACCGTGGCACCTTTGACACAAACCATACCCTGGTTTGAGGGATGAGAGCGATCGCCTCTGACTTTCCAAATCGGATTGCCTTGGCTATCTCGATAGGTAGCACGACCAGAACCAGCTGGAGGCAATACTTCCAGACCACAGCCCACCCCACAGTAGGGACAGAGTGTCTTAGCTGAGTCAGTCATGATGTTTTCCCCCAATTTTTTTTTTTCACTATTTTTATAGTTTGTAACTATATTAAATAGTTTTTTCACTTAATTTATGATTAATATTATTAATATTTCTTATATCAAATATCAGTTATTACTAACAAATGTTGAGTTAAAATTAATCATAAAAATTAATCATAAATTAGTTAGCTAGTTCGCTACATTATTTACCGTCTTAAGGATTTTTCAATAGCAATTATATCTTTCGATAGGATTTTGTGAAAATTTTTGTTAATTCAAAATCAGGTTAAGTCTTGAAGAGCTAATACCTAAAGGTTGACTATTTTTTCCTTGTTTAAGAAGCGATTATTTCGGAGGTGAGCGTTGGGGCAATCTTGATTAAGATTGCCCCACTTTTATCTAGATATTTTTGAGCCATCTAGTGCAACATTTAACCTGTACAAACCTAATTCGGTAGGACGATGGTATAGCATTAGTTAAAACTAATGGTTGTTGCCGACAAAGCTTTGCCAAAGACAAAGCGCTAATTTTATTTATTGATGGAGGCTCTTGGCCTACTCCGTTCGCCGCACTGTAACTTCACTCAGTCCATTATTTTACGTCGCTTAACTTACGACCAGCTTCAGGAGCTTTTAGTTCTTCGTTGGGCGGTAGTGTTCCCTTGTTAAACAAGTTACTGACTCATTTCAGTGTAAGAAAATGAATAGTATTTGACAAGGTAAGGGTAGAAAATTCGTGTTTTTGTTGCATCTCTAGAGTGATGTCAACCATACCCAACAAGTAACTAGTTCATCAAGTCTCCAGTTTCCATAGCGGCAGCAGGGCTAGCAGCAGTAGCGTATTGTTCTTCCCCTTCATGGAGGTCAGCAAAGGAACCCTTAGGTTCTTTTAAGACTAGGAAGCACAGGAAGGCAACAATCAAAGCTGTAACACCCAACATCTGGAAGAATATGCGGTTACCCACATCTCCTGCTGGCAATAAACTGAAGATAGTCAGGTAAGCGACAGCACCCACGTTTCCGTAAGCACCTACGTTACCAGCCACCTGACCGGTGATCCGTCGCTTCACCAGAGGTACGATGGCAAAGGTAGAGCCTTCTCCAGCTTGCACAAAGAAGGAACAAGCCATGGTCAGCAGTACCGCACCAGGAAGCCACCAGCCTCCTTTCACCGTACTGAAGATCAGATAGCCAATACCCATACAGAATGTTAGAACTGCCATGGTCATCTTGCGGCTACCCAGTTTATCAGAGATTAAACCCCCACCAGGACGGGACATCAAGTTCATGAAGGCGTAGCTAGCAGCAATCATCCCGGCTGCTTGTTTGCTCAGTCCGAAGGTGCCTTCAAAGAAAGCAGGGAGCATAGAAACTACAGCTAATTCAGAGCCGAAGTTAACAACGTAGGTCAACTCTAGAATGGCAACTTGAGAAAAATTGAAGCGGTCTTCAGGAGGATAGCGCTTACGACCTGCTAACAAATCTTTGTTAACTGCCCAGCAGTTGTAAGCTTGGAACAAATACAACCCAAGTAGACCAGCCCAAACGATGTAGAGAACATTTTGCTCGAAAAAGCCTACTTTATTCAAGCGCCAAGCCAGGACACCAAGAATGATGGATAGAGGAGCATTCATCACCATCAGAAACCAAAAGTCTTTTTTGGTGGTGACTTCCATTCCTCTGGCGCTTTTGGGCTTCTGATAAACTTTGCCTGGGGGAGTATCTTGGACGTTAAAATAATAGAGGACACCATACAGAGCAGCGATAATCCCGGTCCCAGCAATGGAAAAGCGCCAGTTCAGACCTGGACTGCCAAAGGCTAAAAATGCGGCAATGGTAGGTAGGGTAAAGGCTGCTGCTGCAGAACCAAAGTTACCCCAGCCCCCGTAAATACCTTCGGCTAAACCAATTTCTTTGGGAGGGAACCATTCTGCCGTCATCCGGATGCCAATCACAAAACCTGCACCTACGATACTCAGTGCCAAGCGGCTAATCACCAGTTGACTAAAGTTCTGTGCCGAGGCAAAAGCAATACAAGGTATTGCTGCATAAATCAGCAAAAGGGAGTAGGTGATTCTTGGTCCGTATTTATCTAACAGCATCCCGATGATGATACGGGCAGGCACTGTCAGGGCAACGTTACAAATTGCGATGGTTCGGATTTGACCTACTTCGAGACCGAAGTCTGATTTCACCTGTGTTGCTAGGGGCGCTAAGTTGAACCACACTACAAATGACAGGAAGAAAGCAAACCAGGTCATGTGGAGGATTTTATACCTACCACGAAAGGACCACATTTCTGCGAGCATCTATATACCTTTCCTCTACTCAAACAAACTACGAAAACAGAAGATTCACGCACCAACAGCATTAGCCATTACAGCTGAGCGTTTGGGTTAATTTAGTCTCCTCCAAAAACTACTCCAAAGAATCCCTTTCAAAACAATCCAGCTGATCGGTTGCCATCAACTTGCTGACTGATTAAAGTTACCTATTAGTTTGAATACTATAGCTTATTGTTTTAGGGTAATTCTTTCGGAATTCATTGCTACAGTAATCGCCCATAGATACTAATTTTCTGAGGTTAACTTAATACTATTGTTCAGGTACTAATAGTGACACCCCTGAAACAGAAGTTTCGTATGATTTGTTACAAATTGTATATTATGTTGAATTAAATGCATATTTAATATTCAATAGTTACATCAAAGCCATAAAATTGGCGTGTTGGCCAATTGTGGAATCAATTGAGGGTAATGGGTAATGGGTAATGGGTAATGGGTAATGGGTAATGGGTAATGGGTAATGGGTAATGGGTAATAGGTAATGGGTAATTGACTACTGACCACTGACCGAACTATAACTTGAGATTATTCCTAAGTTAAGCAAAGCCAATTAGTGAAGCAGCTGAAGGTTGATTGGTGGTTTTAGCTGCATGGCATTCTAAACCAGCTAATGTGATGCAAGCCTTGGGCGCATAAGAAGTTTAGAGACTTTCAATAGATAAAGTCTCTAGGTCGGCTTTTTTACTTGGGATTTTTTACTTGGGCTTTTTTACTTGGGCGATGCTTGGGTCTTAAGTGACTGATAGCTGATAGCACCTCAAGTAGCACCATCTGTAGCGCATAAGCTGAAGGCTTAATTGACAGCAGCAAATAGCTGAGAACGATCAGCTCGGATATCGAAACCATTGAGATAATTAACTGGCTGACTAGGATCAAATGCTCTTTGATCCACAAACACATCAGCAGGTTCAACCCTCATACGCTCACTAGGTAGATCGATTTTCAACGCCTTGGCAACCTCTTCATAAATTTTCACTGGATAAATCCGGTCGATAATTTTATCCGCATCCTTAGGATATTGACGTCGGTTAATATGACGCCAGCGAATCATTTGGGTTAGCAACCAAACACCATGGGAGCGCCAAGGATAATTAGCATGATTGGGCTTTTTCAGATAGTCTGTATCTTGGAAGTGAAATAAATTAAAATCAGGGATTGCTTCAAATCGGTCTTTCTGGTCAAAGCCACCATAATTATAGTTGCCCAGTAAAGAACCTTCTATATAATTTACCTTAGTGTCGATGTATTTGCTCCTAGATATAATCTGAGCAATTGACTGGCGATTTTCTAGTTGGTCACAATACTGACAAGCTTCCAAAACAGCCGCTACCAAGGCTCGGGCGGTTGTGGGATGTTTTTCTGCCCAAGGTCCCATGGTTGCGAGTATTTTTCCTGGATGACCTTTCCAAATATCCCGATTGACATAAACCGTAAATCCAGACTGGTCTACAACTGCTCTTTGGTTCCAGGGCTCATCTAAACAGTAGCCATCTACTATCCCAGCTTGGAGTTTGTATACCATTTGAGATGGTGGAAACTCGATTAACTTAATCTGTTTATCGGGATTAATCTCTATAGCTGATAGCCAGTAGAGAAGGGTATAGTTTGCCATGGAGTTGGTCAAGTCTATCCCTAGCTTGAGGGGCTCGGCTAATTTTTTAATGTATTTCCTGTAGGAGTAGGCAAAATCTTGGAAATTATAGTACTCCGTTGAAGCACGAATAGCACCTTGCCAAGCTTTTTTGGAAAAGGTGATCCCAGCACCATTGCGATTGAGCATCATTAGAGATATCACTGGTGCCTTGGGTGAACCAAAATTGGTTAGTATTGGCAATCCAAACAAGGCAACGCAGGCATCTATACCCCATGATAGTAAGTCTTTGTGAACCGCTGACCAGTCAGGATATTTTTTAAGACCCACATTCAGACCATAACGCTGAAAAAAACCCTTTTCTTTGGCAATGATTAAAGGAGCACAGTCAGTTACAGGAACAAAGCCAATGGTGAGGTTAGTTTTCTCTAACTTACCAAAGTTAGCTGGAGGTCCTTGAGTTGGCTCAGAGGAGCGATCGCGTTTTGGGAAATCGAATAGATTATTTGAGCTACAGGCACTAAAACCACATCCTACTGTGGCATACCCGATGTATTTGAGAAACTTGCGGCGCTGCTGCTCCATAAAACTGATACAAACCTAGCTAATGCTAGTTAATGCTGTTTATTTCCTGCTTCTTTCGGGACTGTCGGCAGCACCCCGTCCACAGGCAGACACCGTAGAGCCCACGGCGTTTTTCAGATTTATCGCTGCGTTCAAATCCCTGTCCAGGATTAGACCACATTCACTACAGTTATACGTCCTGATTGCCAACGGCATCTTCTGACGATGCCCGCAACTTGAACAAAGCTGAGATGATGGATAGAACCTATCCACCTTTACCAATTTGGCACCATACCACTGACACTTATACTCAAGTTGTCTTTTGAATTCATAGAATCCTTGGTCAGCGATCGAACTAGCCAGCTTATGATTAGCCATCATTCCCGATACATTTAAATCCTCAATTACCACCGTGCCGTGGTTTTTGGCTAAGTAAGTTGTGAGTTTTTCCAATGTGTCTTTGCGAATGTTGGCAACTCTTTGATGCTGTAATGCTAATCGGTTTACTGACTTGTGCCAGTTCTTGGAACCTTTTGTCTTTCTCGACAAATCACGGTGTAATCTAGCTAGTCGCTTTTTAGCTTGGCGGTAGGGTAATGAACCAGTGAAAACCTTCCCTGTACTAAGGGTGGCTAATTCTTTTATTCCCACATCTACCCCAACCACATCGATTTGTTTATGTGTTGGTTGTGGTTGATACTGATAATGAAAGCTCAGATACCAGCCGTCAGCTTGACGAGATATAGTGATTTTTTTTGTTTCTAAATCTGGCAATGGTTCATAAGTTCTTACCCATCCCAACTTGGGTAGTTTGTGCTTGCATCCTGAAAATTTTATCGGTTTTCCCGAATTATCTATGGTGAAGCTATCGTGTCTACCCTTTTTTTTGAATCTGGGATATTTCCCTAGTCCTTGGAAAAAGCATTTGTAAGCTGAGCCTAAGTTAATTAAGGCGTACTGGTACACTTTGGATGATAGTTGACTCATCCAAGGGTAGTTAGGTTTAACGTGGTGGGTAAACAATTTTCTGATTGTACTCACTGAGGGTTTCAATCCTTGTTGAGAGGCTTCCTGCCATATTGCCAAGCCCCAGTTGTATACCCATCGAGAGTACCCAGCATGTTGTGCCATCAAGGTTTTTTGATAGTTATTGAGTTTTAGTTTAGTCTTGAGCGCTTTATACATGCTTGATAACCTTTGCTAAGGTTTTCTATTCACTATTAGCAACTCCGACTCAGAACTAACCTAGTGGGATTTTGCTCCAAAATTCTCGATCAGTATATTACCCAAGACCTCTGGTAAGTCATCACAAGCCACACTTTTGAGCACACACTCGCCCAGTTTAGCATCTTTCCCGACTTTGCCACCCATGTAAATATTGACTCCTTCAACAGACTTACCGTCTTTACGCACCTTGGTTCCCATCAAACCAATATCAGCTACTTGGGGTTGACCACAAGAGTTGGGACAACCTGTCCAATGAATCCGCACGGGGTTTGGTATGTCTAACTTTTCTTCCAGTTCCCGAACTATTGCCAAGGCACGATTTTTGGTTTCAATCAGAGCAAAATTGCAGAACTGTGCTCCTGTGCAAGATACTAGAAGCCGTTCTAGGGGTTTGGGCTCAAGGGTAAATTTCTGCAAGAGGGGTTCAGCTAAGAAAGCGTCGAGATTAGCATCCGGAATATTCGGAATAATCACATTCTGCTCAACTGTGAGGCGGATTTCGCCACTGCCATAAGCCTCAGCCATCCGTGCCATATCAAACATCTGCTGAGCATAAAGCCTACCAACGGGCACGTGTAAACCCACATAATTCAGACCTGGTTGCTTTTGAGCAAAAACACCGATATGGTCTCGTTTTTCCCAATCTATTTCATCGTGAGGAGCAGCCGTCGGGAGTTCTCTACCAAACTGCTTACTGACTTCCTCCCGGAACTTATCAATCCCCCACTCATCAATCAACCACATCATCCGGGATTTTTGCCGATTCGCCCGCGAGCCTTCGTCGCGATAAACCTCTAGTATAGCACGACACAAGTCAACCACATCATCATTAGGCAGTACCCAAGCATTGAGGGGAACAGCAGCTTCACAACGCTTGGCCGAGAAAAAGCCACCTACGAGTACATTCAAGCCTAGTTGTCCATCTTTGTAGGCAGGCACGAAGGCAATATCATTAATTTCAGCATGGACTGAGTTATCCCGACCCCCTTCAATAGCAATATTGAATTTACGGGGCAAGTTAGTAAACTCATAATTTCCTTGACTGTTATTAGTGATCATGTCCTGTACTTTTTGGACAAGATCCCGAGTGTCAATTAATTCATCGCGATCTATCCCCGCCATGGGAGAACCAGTAATATTGCGGACATTGTCCATACCAGATTGGACGCTAGTTAAGCCAACTTGCTCGAACCTGCGGAAAATATCAGGCATGTCTTCAATGCGGATACCTCGCAACTGGATGTTTTGGCGAGTTGTAATATCAGCACTACCATCTTCACCATAACGCTGGACTATCTCAGCTAGTACCTGCATCTGAGTGCTGTTGACAATCCCGTTGGGTGTCCGCATCCTTAGCATGAACTTGCCTGGAGTAACAGGTCTATAAAAGACACCCATCCACTTCAGCCGATGCTGTAGGTCATCTGGATCTATTGCTTCCCAGCCAATTCTGGCAAACTCTTCTATTTGTTCCTTAATGGCAAGACCATCTTTCTTTGCCTTGAATTTTTCAAATTTGTTCAGTTTTTTGGCGGCTGGCTTAGCTGCGCTGGTCATAGCTGTTCCCTCGTTGCCTATTGCTCTATTGCGATAAGTTTTGTCCAGAGCCTCTGATGTCACTACTCTTGATGTTGATAAATTAATTTAAAGTATTGCTAAAATTTTGTATATTTTGTTACTTAATAATGATTTTAATTAAAAAAATGCATAAATTAAATGCACAAATTGCATTATAAAGTTATATCAAGTCTGCCCCTGCTCCAGAAGCTCCCCTGCACCCGAAGCTTCCCTGCTGTCATAACCATGGCATTCAAAGGAAGACCAGCTTACTCCCAATCCTGACTGGACAGGGGTAGTCTAACGGTAAACACAGTACCGACACCAACCTGGCTATCTACCAAAATTTGACCACGGTGCTGCTCTACACTCTTTTTAACAATCGATAATCCTAGACCTGTACCAGGAATATCCCCAACATTGCTAGCTCGCTGGAAAGGTTCAAACAGCTGGGAAAGCTCTTGTTCGGGAATACCAATTCCCGAGTCTTTAATTTTAAAAATTGCCCAGTTACCTTCCACGGTTAACTGAAACTCTACCGTTCCCCCTTCAGGAGAATACTTAATCCCATTGGATAGCAAGTTATTGAAAATATATCTGAGGAGTTGGGTATCCATATAGGCATCAGGAATATTACCTTGAGAAGTCAAAATAATCCTATGGCTCCCCTCGGTAGCCAACTGCATCTGCTCTATCAAATCAGAGCATAATTCTACTAGGTTAATTGGAGTTGGGTGAAAATTTAGCTTGTTTCCTTCTGCTTTTTCAATAAAGAGGATTTCATCCAAGAGTTGTCTCATATCTTGGATAGAGCCTTTAATTTGCTCAAAATACTTGCGATGTTTATCCTTGACCAAATCTTTGCTATAACGTTCTAACAATTCAGTAGCTAGGAGAACTTTACTCAGAGGTGTACGACATTCGTGGGAAACAATAGAGACAAAGCTAGATTTTTGTTCTCTAAGCTCCTGTTCTATTACTAGTGCTTGACGGATTTTTGTTTCTGCTTGGAAGCGAGAAAGGGCAATTTCAATGGTAACTCGCAGTTCTTCTTCCTCAAATGGTTTCAGGAGGTAACCAAACGGTTGGGTTATCTTAGCTCTTTCTAGGGTGATATCATCACTATAGGCCGTCAAATAGACCACTGGGATATTCCATTTTGTCCTAATCAGTCTGGCAGCAGTCACTCCATCTATTTCCCCTTTCAGACGAATATCCATCAGGATTAAATCCGGTTGAATTTCCTCAGCTTTTATAACTGCTTCTTCTCCAGATACAGCCACAGCAGGAACCATGTACCCTAGGAGTTTGAGGCTATTCTTGATATCCATAGCCACAAGGGTTTCATCTTCAACAACTAGGATTTTTTTCTTGGTCATGCTCGACTTGCCCTAGAGATCCAGTGAATGGGGAAACTTTATTTCTAATCTAGTGCCTTGGCTACAGTCAAGGATGATGTTACCCCCCAGTTGTGCAGTCAAGTTACGAACAATACTCAAACCAAGGGATTTAGTGGATTGAAAGTCTAAATTGTCCGGTAAACCAATACCATTATCACTTACCTTCAGGATTAGCTGACCCTGTTGATCTGAACTTAGACTGATTTCCATCTTACCCTCTTGATTTTCAGGAAAGGCATATTTGAGTGAATTAGACACCAATTCATTGATGATTAGCCCACAGGGAATAGCTACATCAATGGTCAAGGGAGCTGTGGTAACTTCGATATTGAGGGCGATTGTCTGTGGGTTAATGCCGTAGGAACGGAACAAGTTATTGGTTAAGGTTTGAATGTATTTTCCGAAATTAATCTGGGCTAAATTTGGCGATTGATACAGCTGCTGGTGAATCAGAGCCATAGATTGAACCCGATGCTGGGAATCTTTGAACAAACTTAATGCTTGTGGATCTTCAACTTTCCTTGACTGTAGTCGGAGTAGGCTAGAAATAATTTGCAGGTTATTTTTGACCCGGTGATGAATTTCTTTGAGCAAAACCTCTTTTTCGGTTAGAGAGGCTCTCACCTGATTTTCTGCTTGCTTGCGTTCGGTGATATCTACAATTTGATAAAAAAATTTTCGGGGCTTACCTTGAGAATCCCTGACTAAAACTGCTTTCTTGGTCAAAACATGGATCACTCTACCATCTTTGGAGAGTAAGCGATTTTCCATCTGAAAGTGGGATGTTCTTCCTGGCCACAAGTCTTGATTCGGGGTAAGGTTAATTGTCAAATCATCGGGATGGATAATATCTGTAGCCTTTTTCTGCCCCAGTTCCTCGGCTGTGTAACCAACCGTGTCACAACAGGCTTGATTAACCTTTAGCACGGAGTCATCAGTGCTGGTAATTGCCATACCCATGGGAGAGAGTTCAAAAATCAGGCGAAATTGTTCCTCACTTTTGCGAAGTTGTTCATTGACGAACCGTAGGTCAGAAGTCCGTTGTTCGACTCTGAGTTCTAGTTCTTGGTTGAGCTGTTGTAGAGCTAATTCTGCCTGTTTATGCTCGGTGATATCAATCCCTACACACACGGCTGCAGCACCTTGCTGGTACTTCTGAGCGGCAATTAGATAATATCTCGAAGAATTTTTCACTTTCAGCTCGACCACCTGGGAAGCTCCTGAGTCCCGACAGGCGAGAAACTCACCCATAAAGCCAACAAACTGAGGGCTGCTCTCCAGAAAGCCCAACTCTTTACCGACAAAAGTCTCTGGAGGTAATTGCAGGCTCTGAGCCAGATGTCGGTTCACCCCAAGATATCGACCATCAGCACTAATCCAAGACACCGCTCCCGGTACAGCATCCAAAACTGCCTCTAGTTGCTCTTTTGCTTGTCGCAGCTGATGATTAGCTTCGGACAATTCTGTTGTCTGTTTTTGAAATTGGTATTCCAATTGCTGATCACCCAGGGGCCATTTCTCCTGAACCTGCTTACGGTTGGTGATTTCCGGTTGTAATTGCTGATTGACCTGAGTTAACTGAGCAGTTTGTTGTTCCACTACTTGCCCAAGTCCTTTGATAATCCTACACATCTGTGTAGAGTCAAGGGTGGTGAGCAAGTTAGGCTGGTTAATAATGCCTAGCAACTCCCCTAGATCGCCAGTTTCCAACACTTGTGCTAGCTGCTGCTGTTCCATCTGTTAATATAGTTTGAATATTACTTAATAAGTACTCACCGAACAAGTACTATGGAACGCTGTTAGATGATCACAACATCTCCAACGGAAACACTATCTCCAACGGAAACACTAACCTGACCCAATCCGATAGACTTCCTCGACCAATGTTGCTAAACGCTGCATGGCAATTTCAATTTCTTCTTCAGTAGCGGTAAGGCTGATGCGAATGCACTGTTGCTGGTGAGACCAGTCTTCTCGTAAGCCGGGGAAAAATGTACTCCCAGGCACAACAATCACACCCACCTGCTTCAACTTTTGGTACAGTTCCCAGTCGGTAATTGGCAAATCCTGTAACCACAACCAAGCAAAGATAGCTCCTTCACCCCGATGCAAGAACCAAGGCAAGTCTTTGGGCATAGATTTGTCTAATGTAAGTTCAAGGGTCACAAACTTTTTCTGGTAGTGGGGGCGAATCACATTAGTGGCAATCTCGGGGAGTGCTCCAGATGCGATCGCTTTTGCGGCAATAGCTTGTCCATAGCGGGACGAATGAATACAAAGATTGGTCTGGAAGGATTCCAAAATGCTAATTAGCTTGGGATTTCCAATGGCTACACCAACCCGTTCCCCTGGTAGTCCAGCTTTTGATAAACTCAGACAGTGGATGATATTGTCTCGAAAGACTGGTGTCATTTCGGTAAAGTTCAGTGCTGGAAACGGTGGAGCATAAGCTGCGTCAATCAACACTGGCACATTGAATGGTGTAGCTATTTCGGCAATTTTGATTACTTCTTCATCGGTGATAACATTGCCAGTGGGATTACAGGGACGGGAAACAATTACACAGCCAGTCTCTTGGCTAATCTTTAATTGGCTGAAATCAGGGCGATACTTAAAGCGGTGTTGCTCGTGATTAATTTCCAGAGTAGGTTTGTATGCATATACTGCTTCTGGAGTCAAGCTTACTCCTCCATAGCCAGTGTATTCTGGAGAAAGGGGCAAGACAACTTGTTTGAGTTGGCCGCTGCTGGTGTAGCCACCAAAAACGTTAGCGGCGTAGAAGTAAATGGATTGAGAACCGGGAGTAATCAGGATATGGCGATCGCTTAGGGAAAGACCGTAGCGTTGATTGAAATCCTTTGCGATCGCATCGATCAGAGGCTGGTATCCTTGAGATGACCCATAGCGGCAAATCACCTCACCGTAGTCTGAGCTAGCCAACAGTTGTGCCGTACAATCGCGCCAAAGTTGCTCGACTTCTGGCAAAATCACTGGATTCCCTGCACTGAGATTAATCCAATCTTGTCCCTGACCAGCTCGTAGGGTTTCGATAATATCTTTCATAATCGCTCGGACACCAGTCAGTTTGGACATCTGAGTCCCAATTTGAGTCAGGGTAGGATCCATGGATAGTGATCACCTTTTGGCTTTGAGGATACTTGATCAAGCTTCTCCAATCGAAAATCATACCAAAATGCCGATTCTCGAACCAAACAAATATGCTCTTGCCCTTCACACCACTAGTCCTCAACTGGGGCTGGTGATCAGTAACTTTGCCAAGGATACCCGCTGCCAAACTTGGGACTTAGGGCGAGAGTTGTCTGCCCAATTGCATCAGCACTTGACTGAATTTCTGAATTCCCAAAGTTGGGAAAACTTAGAATTCATTGCGGTAGCTATTGGACCAGGTAGCTTTACGAGTACCCGTATCGGTATAGTTACTGCTCGTACCCTAGCACAACAGTTAGATATTCCCCTGTTTGGCATTTCTACACTGGCAGCGATCGCCTGGTTAGGGGAAGAGGGGAAAGAGGGGGAAGAGGGAGCTATGTATCAAGACAACTCGGGATCAGCAATCAGCAATCAGCAATCAGCAATTAGCACTCAAAACTTATCACTAAGCACTCAGATTGCTATTCAAATGCCTGCCCAACGGGGTCAGCTGTATACCGCCATCTATCAGCCATCAATAGCTGGTCTGGGGCTGAGGAAGATATTACCAGATGCTGTCATGACTTCAGATCAATGGAAACAAGTTTTGGATACCTTAGAAACACCATTACGATTGCTAGAGGCTCCGGCCAATTTAGGGAGTTATGCTAGGGGTGTCTTGGAACTTGCTTATCTCGATTGGCAACAGGGAAAGCGCCCCAACTGGTCAGAAGTACTGCCGTTTTATGGACAGCATCCAGTTTAAGAATTAAGAATTAAGAATTAAGAATTAAGAATTAAGAATTAAGAAAATTATATTTTTTTGATAATTTATAATTGAATTTATGGAGTATTTTTGAATTTTTTTTGATAATTTATAATTGGATTGATGAGGTATTTTTTGATTTTGAATTGATAATTTATAATTGGAGCGAAGCGATTGACCAAGCAAGAAGAACGTGCGTACTGGCTAGCATGGTCAGAAGTTCCCGGTATCGGATCAGTATTGCTCCAACGGCTACACCAACAGTTTGGAACTCTGGCAGAGGCTTGGAAAGCGTCAGCTTCAGAGTTAGGAGCAGTTGAGGGGTTCGGGGTGCGGCTGATCGAAAGAGTAGTGAAAATGCGTGGGCAATACTTACCGGAACAGCTACTTGAGCAACACTTGGTCAAAAATCCTTGTTTCTGGACACCAGCGGATGGAGAGTATCCCCGCTTGTTACTAGAAATTCCTAGTCCTCCCCCAAGGCTATACTATAGCGGAGTAGTTGATCTAGCAGAAAATTACGGTAGCAAGCCGATAGTTGGGATTGTGGGTACCCGCAATCCCAGCGAATACGGTAAACGTTGGACTCGTAAAATCAGTGCTACCCTTGCTAAGCATGGTTTTACAGTGGTGTCCGGTATGGCAGTGGGAATTGATACACAAGCCCATCGTGGGTGTCTGGAAGCGGGTGGTAGAACCATAGCAGTGTTGGGAACTGGTCTTGATGTGGTATATCCCTTGAGCAATAGTTATCTTTATAAACAAATTCAAGAACAGGGATTGGTAATCAGCGAGTATCCAGCCAGTACCAAACCCGCACGTTCCAACTTTCCCCAACGCAATCGGATTATTGCTGGTTTAAGCCGTGCAGTTTTAGTGATGGAAGCGCCTAATAAGTCCGGAGCGCTAATTACTGCTAGGCTCGCCAATGAGTTCTGTCGGGATGTCTATGCACTACCAGGTTCCTTAGATAATCCCAATTCTATCGGTTGTTTGGGACTGTTAAATCGGGGTGCCCATGTAATTTTAAGTGAAGGTCACTTGTTGGAAATGCTAGGAGCTATTCCAGAACTTGACCCCCACTCCGCTATAGAACAACCTTTACCCGCTTTACCTGTACCGACCTTAGAGCCAGCATTGGCAAAAGTGTTGGATGCGATCGCATTTGAACCAACCTCATTCGATATCATTGTCCAGCAAGCAGCTTTAGAAGCAGGCTCAGTATCCAGTGCCTTGTTACAGTTGGAACTAATGGGATTAGTGTCTCAGGCTCCAGGGATGCGATATCGAAGATTGATAACTGAATAGTTATTTAATGATTAATACAAATAACACTAATTTACGTTCCTTGGCTTTCAGATGCACGTTAGTATTCAAAATCCTCCCAAGCCAGAAGACATAGCAGCAAACATGAAGCGTCTGGGTGAGTTGGGATTGCAGGTTCAGGTCACCGAGATGGACTTGACACTCCCCGCTTTAAAAAGACGGGGATTCCATGATCTTTGACCGGCCTTAAACCTTCGTGTCCAAATGGCAATATCTAAGCCGAAATCCCGTCAAGACTAAGATTTCAGTTCAGCTCACGAA
>NZ_JAAHHC010000070.1:0-27005 GCF_010672265.1 Moorena sp. SIO3A2 | reverse complement strand
TATCTTCCCGAGTATAGTCCTGATTATAACTTAATTGAATTGGTTTGGCATTCAGCAAAAGAATATATTGCCAATCGAGTTTTCAAATCAATTGAAGAATTAGAATGTTTGTTAAATCATCTTTTAAATGAAGGAGGGTTAATTATAAAATGGGTACGAAAAATAAAAAACAAAGGCAATGCTGTTATCACAGTTTAAATGCGCAACAGCTTAGTAATTACACCATCCTCTTATAATGGGTTTTAGTCGGCTGATTAGAGCCGTCTGCGGGGCAGCTCTGTATTGTTCGATAACTTTGGCGAGCTGCCTGTAATGCTCTAGAACTTTTTCTTTAGATGGTTTGATGATGGTCTTAAAACCTTGTTTTGACTGGTTTTTACCGACTTGATATTGACGGATATTGAATCCGAGGAAGTCAAATCCTTCAAATGTATGGGTAATCCTGGTCTTACTTGATTTTAATTCCAAACCCATGTCATTCAACCATGTATTGATGATTCTTTGACATTTTTCTACCACGTAATGGTCTTTATGCATTATGACAAAGTCATCTGCATATCGGATTAAATTTAATGCATTCCTATTTTTGGATTTACTTCCCTTCATAGTTTCTGCGAATTGTTTAATCCTTTTTTCCATGCCGTGAAGGGCTATATTTGCCAGAAGGGGAGATATGACTCCGCCTTGTGGAGTGCCCTCTTCTGTAGGTGAGAATGTCTCATTATCCATCACACCAGCTTTTAGCCAGGATTTGATTAATCGTCTTAAGGATGGATAAGTATTCAATTTTGTGAGAAGTGCATTATGGTTGATTTTATCGTTCGCGAAGCGTGGCCTACGGCCAAAGCATTTGGCAATGTCGGCATCTAGTACCCATTTAGGTTTTTGGTTGATGCCTGTGAATATTGCTTCAATAGCATCGTGACAGGAGCGTCCTGGTCTGAACCCGTATGAATTGGGTTCAAAACGTGCTTCCCATTCAGGTTCTAATGCCTGCTTAGTTAGTGCCTGTAATGCGCGGTCATACATGGTCGGGATTCCTAATGGGCGTTTTTCTGATTGTCCGGGTTTAGGAATCCAGACCCGTCTGGTAGGTTTTGCCTTTTTGGAGATTTTGAGGTTGGCTACTAAGGTGAGGCGTTGTCTCTTGGTTAGAGATTTGACCCCATCTATTCCGGCAGTCTTTTTACCTTTATTCTCCTGGGTGACCCTACGTACCGCTATCATCTTGGCGGTCCAGGACTTCATTAGAGTTTTTTGCAGTTTTCTTACCGCACGGATATCACCACGAACAGAGGCTCGAAATATTCGTTTTTGCAACTTAAATAGGGTCTTTTCTAGCTTGCGCCAGTTAACCTTATTCCATTCCACCGTCTGGAAACCCAGCGTCTTAGACATATCAATTGGTACTTACAACTATTTCATTTCCGTTTGACGTGAGTCCGTCAGTATATCCTAGACATTACTCTAGACATTAACTTCTGACTCAATCTTTCCCCGGTACGACATGCGGCTAACTACCTACTCAGAATATTCGACCTTTCAACAGAGTACATATCGGGGTTATTTCGTTCCTGATAACCATTCTGCGAACTTTTAGGGTGGTACTATTCACCAGGAATAATTTCGGGAAATCATTATGAAGAGTCAAAACCTCATAATCCATATTCCTTTGACTGTTTGTCTGTAGCGTAATCAACCCATTTCGCTACACGATGATAACGATGATTCAAACGTACCTTTCTCTCGTACCCATGAGTCCTGTGCCTGTTACTAACTTCCCCTGGATTGGTTCCGCTTCACTGTTCGACCCTTGCATCAATCCGTAAGTTCGTTACTCCTTATGAATCAGGGTAAGGCTGTCACTCGGATTTCACGAGGGGTGGATTTTCACCACCATGGTTACCAAGTTGTCTAGGTTCAGTAATTTGTCCTAGCGGTTAATCCCCCAAAACCCTTACGGGGCAAGGTTTATAACCAACGAATCGCACCTGATTGGTCATCTCAGGATGCTTTCTCATTCTGGTATTCCAATAGATTAGGTCTCCATCATAAGGGCTTCTGGTGTCTTTGACTTTTGTGTGTCTGATAATTTCTACCTTGGCATGTCTAGGTAAGTAATTATCTTTACTAGTCATAAACATCCATCTATCCTTTCCTAAGGTTCCCCAATATTTCTTGGTTACCCAGTTTTTAGATTTATTAGGATGCCTTCTGTATCCCCATCTTTGAAGCTTATTCCATAACATGTATCCTATTTTCTCGAATGTTTCTTTGCTACATACTGTTTTATTGTAGTTGCACCATCCGAGTATAATAGGTTTAAGGCATTTTATTAGTGCCTCTTGGGAGGCGGCTCTATGACGGTCTATTTTGTCTGAGAGCTGCCTATAATGTCTTTGGATGCTTTCTTTGGATGGTTTTATGATGGTCTTAAAACCTTGTTTTGACTGATTTTTACCTACATTGTATTGACGTATATTGAATCCTAGGAAGTCAAATCCGTCCGTTGTGTGGGCTATTTTTGTTTTACTTGGTTTTAATTCCAGCCCTATATCCTTCAACCATGTGCTAATAATTTTTTGACATTCTTCTACTGTGGTTTGGTCTTCGTGTATGATTACGAAGTCGTCAGCATATCTTATCAAACTCATTGCCTTTCTCTTTTGTGTTTTAGCCCTCCCTTTTATTTTTAATGTTTCTGCATATTGTTTGATGTGCTCTTCCATTCCGTGGAGGGCTATATTTGCCAGGAGTGGAGATATAACTCCACCCTGAGGAGTGCCCTCTTTTGTAGGTGAGAATGTTCCATTGTCCATCACTCCGGCTTTGAGCCAGGACTTTATTAGACGTCTTAAGGATGGATATGTATTTAATTTTGTTAGTAGCGTTTCATGGTTGATTTTGTCAAAGCATTTGGCAATATCTGCATCTAGAACCCATTTTTGTTTTTGGGCAATGGCTTTGAATATTGCTTCAATAGCATCGTGACATGAGCGTCCTGGTCTGAACCCATAAGAGTTGGGTTCAAATTTTGCTTCCCATTCAGGTTCTAATGCCTGTTTAGCAAGTGCCTGTAAAGCACGGTCATATATGGTCGGGATTCCTAAAGGTCGCTTTTCCGTTTTTCCAGGTTTTGGTATCCAAACCCTTCTTGTTGGTTTTGCCTTCTTATGGATTTTTAGGTTAACTACCAGGGCGAGTCGTTGCCTATGGGTTAAGGCTTCTTTCCCGTCTATTCCGGCAGTTTTCTTACCTTTGTTTTCCTGGGTAACCCGCCTGACCGCAATCATTTTGGCTGTCCAGGATTTCATTAGGGTCTTTTGTAGCTTTCTTACCACACGGACGTCACCACGTTGTGAGGCTCGATATATTCGTTTTTGTAACTTAAATAAGACTTTTTCTAGCTTACGCCAATTTACCCTATTCCATTCCACCGTCTGGTTTCCCTGGGTTTTAGACATATTCATTACTACTTACAACTATATCTTTTCCTATAGACGTGAATCTGTCGGCGTATCCTGGATGTTACTCCAGGTATTAGCTTTTGATTCAATCTTGCTCCCATATAACTTACGGCTAACTACCTACTCAGAATATTCGACCTTTCTGAGAGTATATATAGGAGTTACTTCGTTCCTGATAACCATTTTTTCGGACTTTTAGGGCGATACTATTCACCGGGAATTAGGGAAATCATTATGTAGAGCCAAAACTACATAATCCATTTGTTTTCCTTTAACTATTTGTTTGTAGCGTATCAAACCTTATTTCGCTACACCTATTTAACTCGGATGTATCTTTCTTGCGTACCCATGAGTCCCTGCCTGTTACTAACATCTGTTCAGGTTAAGGATGCTTCACTGTTCGACCCTTGCATTAATCTATGAGTTTGTTATGTTCATAAATCCGGGTAAGGCTGTCACTCGGATTTCGCGAGGGATGGAGTTTCACCATCATGGTTATCAAGTTATCAGAGTCAGTTTCCTGACCTAGCGACTAATCCTCCTTCTGACCTTTAATTGGTTTGAAGTTTCTAGTCAACGAATCGCACTTGGCTGTAGTAGTCTGGATTATTTCTTAAATCAGGGAGATGACAAACAAGAGGACAAGCATTAATGGAACAGCGATTCTGTTCATACCAGGCAAATCTATCCGCCAACAAATAGTTGTACTGGGCACAAAGCATTGACAACCAGTTATCAATTTTAGCTACTTGTTATTTTGTTGGTTTTAATCGGTATTGATACGCTAGTTTCATCCCTTGCTTCCTGTTTGATCGACCTACTATGATGATCACATGCCTGTACACATGCGACAACCCATAATGAAAGACAAGAAGTTGATTATCAGACTTACCGATTTTGAAAAAAGGCAGTTCTTACAGGAAGCAGAACGAAGAGGAATGACTCAATCTGAATTAATCAGAAGTTTAATAGCTCGTTTTCCTGTCCCGAAAGACTCTGTGCAAAATTCATCCCACACTCATGCTGCGCATGTTCGTTGTGGGGCTTCTTTTGCCGGACAGCTAAATGGAAACTAACTTGCTAACGGTTCTGATATCAGTTCCCAAGCATTGACATCGCTGACACCAATGCGCACTGGTACGTTAAGATAGTCCTCTACCAGGTAATAATCGGTCTCATAGCGGCCTAATGCGCCATCGGGACGCCTCAGCGTGTACTGGAATTTGGGAATGTAACGCTCCCGAGTCAATCGATCAATTAGTTCGTTATAGTCATCCCGACTATCACGCCACAAGTAGCGATAATTAAAGCCAGTCCACTGATGGGGTTGGAGAATACCCCGCTCTGGTGCAAGTAGGTCATTGGTGTGTAAGCAAACATCATTCCACATTGACGTAATTACTACAATTAGACCTTCTTCACGCTTTTCTTTGATAAAATCATTAACACGAAGGTAGTTGGCTCCTAGCAAATAGGTTCCATTTTGGGGTATTGGTCCGGTCATAGTTGTCTCGCTCCTGAGTATGGAGGTGGGAATTTGGTAAGGTCGCTCGCATCCGGGCCAGGATACAATAGCCCGTTGAAGCCTGAGTTTTTGAGCAGAGACAGCCAGCTCACTAGCATGTCGCCTTAGAGCGTAGGCCGCTAAGCGTGATGGTGCTTCAATATTGAAGCTTTCCGTGGTAACTGATAGATGGCACCCTGAGAAAAAGAAATTGTCCATTGTTGAAGACTGAAACCTAAAATGACACGCTGAGTAGTGAGTGTTGCTGTTAAGCAAGTTAAACCGGACCAACGGAGACTATGGCTAAGTACTATGGCTAAGTACTATGGCTAAGTACTATGGCTCACCTCTGCTTGTTGATCTATGGTTGTTGATCTAAGTAACCGACGGCTTCCATAGTACAGTAACTGGCAGGATTGATTTTAGCCAAAAATCGCTTCAAAAACCGATAATTTCTGTAAAAAATCCCCTCTGATAGCAATCACCATTGGCAGCTGTTAGTCCGATCACGGTTATTGAATCCTTGGCGACTCGCTGTTGCTCGACAATTTTGGAAAACCGTAGAAACAGCGATCGCGAATCTCCACTAACTCATCGGTTGTCCAAGGTTCATCATTGTTCTTGCATAGCACTACACCCAAACCAATCAGATCATCATCTGTGGGTCGGTTTCCTTCCAAGATGGCTTGGAGGTTTTCAACGCTAACTTCACTTAATCGTGATAGTTCTTCCAAGTTCCAGCCATGAATCAGATCAGCAATGGTAGGAGTTTGTGCTGGAACTGCTAATTGTTGGCTGCTGTCTAGGTACTGAAAAAATTTAGTCAGCGCATCTTCTAGTCCTTCACTGTAGTCAAGTTCGTGTTCGACACAGTAGTTGCGGAAGCGCTTTAGTAGATGTTTGGGAATATGTCCTCGCAGTAATGCATACCGGGGATCTGTCTTTTTGTGAACCAATGTCCTTGTCCTCTAGCTCCAGAGAGAGCAACATGTGATTGTCCTCTTATAAGTTTGGCACATTTTGTCACGATATACTTCTATTGGTATATCGTGATATCATGACAATGGGTTAATACACTGGTTAATACACTTAGGTAGTTACTACACTTACGGGGTTTATTTAAGTGTTTTACTATCGTGTTTTGTGTGTTCGTTCCTTTTGTCGCGATATATTTATATAGTTACATCACTATGTCGCGACGTCAAGACCAAAAAAAATATTTTTTTCCCCTTTCCCTGTGGCCTAATGCCTGTGGTAATGCCTGTTGCCCTTAAGTTTATTGGTGAAACGGTACAACCAATAGGGGTAATAATACGTATAGCAACCAACTCCAATTCCAGGAGTAATTCCAGGAGCTAGTACCAGTGGCAGACTCTGGCTCTGTCAAGAGTGCATCGATTCTCTCTTGGAAGCGACTGGGAGGCACAGGTCTACTAAAGGGAGCACAGAAATTTTCCGTAGTTATCATGGGACTGCTAACCATAGTCAACAGTGATTCTGCCAACAATAGGGCATCGACCCGTTTAGCGGCCCAATGGTCAGCACGGATTTCTCGTAGATTCAATAGTTCTTGCCACAATGACTCTGTATTTGGTAACCAAGCGGTAATTCGATGAATCCATCCTAGCCAGAAAAACCAGAAGGTATCTCGGTAATGGTGGTGAGCTTGCTCATGGGTGATCACAGCCTCTAGATGTTCCGATGAAAGAGTTTCTAGGAGTCCCTGACTGACCACAAGTTCGGGTTGCCAAAAGCCAATCTGAGCAATAAAGGGTATGGGAGTGTCTAAAAGACGAGCCAATTGACCCTGACTAGCTAGGGATTCAGGGGTTGGAGTTAAGCCAGGACAGTTTTCAACCCTTTCCCATTGCCCATTTTGCCATTGCCCATTTATTAAGCAAATTTGGGGTAAGGAACGAACTTGTTGCAAAGACTGCCAACCAAGCTTTGCTGACTTTAGCCACAACACTACTGCCCAACCCAGAAATCCTAGGGCTAGGCAGTAGCTGAGCCAGTCGGTGCGTAACCCGATCATTTGTCCCTTTGGCCCCATGGATAGGACAGCCAAAGCAGTGGTTAGGAGAAGTAGGGGTGGAGCAAGAAATTGCACTAGTACCTGTTGCCAGCGCCTGGGCAAACTCCCAGGAAGTTGGTAGCTTGTGTGCCTGTGCCAGCAAGCCAGCCCTAATGCTGCTATAATCATCACCACATGCATTATTTTTCCTCCTTCCGCCTTTGACGTGCTGCTTGCAGTCGTTGTGCGATCGCAGAAATTTGTTCCACACTGGCTGCATCTAAGCTATCGGCAAAGGCAGCAACTACATCCGGATTGCCTACGGCTAAAAAGCGATTGAGCTGGTCATGGGCTGCGAGTACCTGGGCTTCTTGCCGAGACACTAAGGGTCTCCATAAAAAGGTACGCTGTCGTTTATCACAACTGAGCCAACCTTTCTGGGTCAAGCGGCGTAGCACTGTGGTCACTGAAGCATAAGCTAATTCCCGATCTGGGTCAGCCAAAATCTGTTCATGGACATCTTTGACAGTAGCGCAACCTAATGCCCAGATAATCTCCAAGATTTCTCGTTCCAATGGACCTAGGGAGAGTTGTTTAGGGCGATGATGGGGCAGAGGACTCATAGATTACTGGTTAATTTTGGTTTAATTTTATTTAGGTTAATTTGGGTGCTAGAGGTTATTTACAGTTTATGACATTTTGATCAGTCAGGCTATCCCGATTCATATGTAGTCGGTCTGCTTCCTTCATTGATAGTCTTGGTTCTTAGGTTTGACAGCAGTTCTTCTAAGGTTTACAGTCATTCTGAGGAATAATTATAGGCCACTCTGTAGCCTGCTATCTGTTTTGATCAGAAGGAGAATACCCTTGAAGAAGCTGCTATCAATCCTGTTGACTGCTACGGTATGGTTTACATTTGCTCTAGAACGTCCAGCCCTCGCTGGTGATGCCGCTCAGGGAGCTCAGGTTTTTAGTCAGAATTGTGCTGCTTGTCATATCGGTGGCAATAACGTGATTATGGCCAATAAAACCTTGAAGAAAGCTGTCCTGAAACGATATAAGATGTATGACCTGGAAAAAATTAAAACCCAGGTAACCAATGGGAAAAACGCTATGCCCTCCTTCCAGAAAAAGCTAACTGAGCAGGAGATTGAAAATGTGGCTACCTATGTTTTATTGCAGGCTGACAATGACTGGAAGTTGGGTAAAGAAATTCCTAATCGAAAATCCCCACAGTCCAAATCTCCACAATTAGGTGTAGAGGCTGATCAGACGCCAGTTAATCAGGACAAGACCGATACCCTTAAACCCAAAAAGCGCCCATTCTGGCGCTCATTATTTTGATTCCCCTAATGTAATGAAAGTTACTATAGCATTTTTATTGGATGTGCGAAACTAGGATTGATGGGAAAAGCGATGTAGTGAAGTCTTGGACACCCCACAGCATGGGTCGATTTAGGGAGCCAAGATGCTAATGCTTTCAATAATTAATCGTTAAGTTGAGCAACGCCAAAAATGCTATTATTCTCAAAATAAACGTCAAAATGGATTGAAGACATGAAAACCTAGTATCGCTAGATACTAAGTTTTCAATTCAATTATTGGTATCAACAGCTACGATTAATGGGTAGGACGAGCAACTCATGGCTTCAAGATATTCGCTTCAAGATATCAAAGCTTAGTATGCCTATAAAATAAATTATAGATTATTGTTATCCCTAAGCTAATATTGGTATCAACAGCTACAATTAAT
The DNA here is from genome assembly GCF_010672265.1 of Moorena sp. SIO3A2. NCBI lineage: Bacteria > Bacillati > Cyanobacteriota > Cyanophyceae > Coleofasciculales > Coleofasciculaceae > Moorena > Moorena sp. SIO3A2. The sequence goes on along the minus strand of NZ_JAAHHC010000070.1, from coordinate 18,267 downwards.
CGGGAAAAGGGGATCCAGGGCAAACGCATCTAAATTCTAAAAGCCTTACTCAGAAGAGATTTCAAAATTAATAAGCATAAATACTTATCTTATTAATCTCATATCCAGTAGGCATTTCAAAATAAGATGCGTTTACCCTGAAAGGGGATCAGACTCCTGAATCCCTTACTGCCAAGTATTTAAAGCGACCTTGGTTTAGCTTTACCAGGGCTTGAAATAAATTTATGCAAATTTTTAGTAAAGTTGGTGAATTGCTTTGGTAAACTATCTGTGAAGCTAAACAAACCTACAAATCCTTTATTCAAATCATGAGAAGGGTGCATATGATGATTCGCTGTCAAGATTCGGTTAGTTTGTGGATTAACTCCTGGGAGCTGTTGAGATCCATCTATAACCTCAATTGAGGGGTTAACCAAGCTGTCCCAACTGGCCAACCGCCTCAGTGGTGATTAATGCCTAGTTTAGTGACCCCTACTGGTTAAACCTAGTTACACCTATGTTGACGAGAGGTAATTTCCCCTAAACCGCTGTCGAATGGGAGCAGTTGGTACTGATGATTGAGACAAGAGAGAGAGCACCCAGAGCTGTTTAAAAAGCTCTCCATAACCTGTAAGCCTATTCAAAACTGGCCAAAGCCTAGCTTACCCAACCACATCAGGTAGAGCTAATAGTGCTTTCGACCAGCTCCAACAAATTCTGTTTCTGACAGCAAGTAGGGCGATGTCTACCCAACTGTCAGATTAGAACCATATGCATTTTTTTTGTAAGCTCATGATGTTATGGCGCTACGCCCAAGGCAAGAGGCATGCATCCATGCAAAAGTTGAATACAACAGCTTTTAAGCTTGTATCAATGTCCTCTTAATGCTTAGTGCTATAAAAATTTGGAAACTGCATAAAAGGTGTGGACTCAACCAGATAAGTAACTGGTGACACAAACCAATGGTGTTAGTTAGGTTGCCCACAAACCCAAGCTTAAGAGGCTTGACCTAAAGCTGGTTGGTTTTATGGAACAGATCATGCCCAGGCATGGGTAATTCTCATCATCAGGATTTAGTTTCGGTGCTAGCTGTTAGGAATTATCCAAACGGGTACTGTCAATGGCTGAAGTTGTTTCTCATAATGGAGCAAAAGGGGGTTAAAGTGATGCTGTCAAAGGTACCAGAACAAAGTTGGCACCGAGTCCGTTGGGTGCTAGCGATTAGTTGGCTAATATTAATTGTCTCGTTGTTTTATGACCCGATCTCACACAATTTAACTGATCCTGATAATCTATTCAGCCTATTTCGAGATCCCATACTCACCCGAGACCCATGTGTTCAAGTCCAGGGAGTATGCCTAGATGAGAAACCCTATGCCCTGGGAGCGCGAATGTTTTGGGGCATGATCGTGCCTAGCGCCATCATGATTGTCTTGGTGTTTGGTCATGAGACTTGGCGACGCATTTGCCCACTTTACTTTCTGTCCCAAATTCCCAGAGCTTTGGGGTTGCAGCCACAGGGGGATATCAGCAAAAATCCCTGGCTAGTTCGTAACCATTTATATGTGCAGTTTGCCATTTTCTTTATCGGGTTGAACTGCCGGATTCTATTTGTTAACTCTGACCGCTTGGTTCTGGGTTTGTTTCTGAGCTTGACTATCGTATCCGCCATGATGATGGTATTCCTCTATGGTGGCAGAAGTTGGTGTCATTATGTCTGTCCATTTGGCATGGTTCAGATGGTATTTACTGGACCACGGGGATTGCTTGGCACTGAAGCTCACAACGCACCGCCAAAAACCATTACCCAGTCCATGTGCCGCACCCTAGACAAGACCACAGGTCAAGAAAAAAGTGCCTGTATCAGTTGTAAGTCCCCTTGTATGGATATCGATTCCGAAAAAGCCTACTGGCAACAACTGACTAAGCCTGGTCGGAAATTAGTCCAATACGGTTATTTAGGCATGGTAATTGGCTATTTCGTCTACTACTGGTTGTATGCAGGAAACTTCGATTATTACCTGTCTGGGGCTTGGACCCATGAAGAGAATCAGTTAGGTGCGCTTTTCAAGCCAGGGTTTTACATCATGAATCACCCGATTGCGATTCCTAAACTGGTGGCAACTCCTCTTACCTTCGTTGTCTTCGTGGCGCTCAGTTGTCTAATTTGTACCAAGCTAGAGAAGACATACAAAGCTGCTCTGTGGCGAAAAAACCAATCTATCACTCACGAGCAAGTATTGCACCGAGTCTTTTCCATTTGTACCTTTATTGCGTTTAACTTCTTCTTCATCTACGGGGGTCGTCCCGAAATTAATCGGTTCCCTGTTCTAGTGCAATTCCTGTTTCAGAGTGTAGTGATTCTAGTCAGCAGCTTATGGCTTTATCAAACTTGGGGTCGTAGTTCCCACCAATATACCCAGGAGAGTTTGGCAGACAAGTTGCGCCGTCAACTCAAGAAGCTACCCCTGGACTTCTCGGAATTTCTGGAAGGTCGTTCCGTGGATGATCTCAAACCTGAGGAATTACACATCCTGGCTAAAACCCTACCGGGTGCTAACCAACAATACCGCTTGGGGGTATACAAAGGGGTGCTAAGAGAAGCCATCCAAGCTGGACATGTGAATTCCGCTAGTAGTCTCGAGGTTCTCCAGCAGATCCGGGATGAACTGGGTATCAACGATCAGCAACATTATCAGGTTTTAGAAGAACTTGGTAAGGAGCAAGAAAACTTACCAATATTGTATCCCCACTATGGACGGGACCCTTATAAAGTACTGAGCACCATCAAAGAGCGCCAGAAAACTAGTACTTCTAACCAACGCACTATACTCAGGGAATCTCGCAAGCAGAATCGTTCTGATAAGCGCACCAAGCTGCTAAAAGACCGCAAAGATGACAATCAATCAGGTGATCAGGACTAGTCCAAGGTGATCCCAGATAGTACATTCAACAGGGTGAGACGAGGAGGATATACCGTAAAAAGAGAGCATTTTTCATAAAAAGAAAAAAAAAGGCTGATAACTATATGGCCACTGGTAAAACACTTATAAAACACTTACTTGTGGCTCAGGCCGAGGGTACTACCGATGAAGACAAGTTGAGATGAATTGTGAACTCACAGTCAACTACCGCACACTGACCTAACGGTACAGTGTGGGCTTGAAAGAGCCTGTTGACCAGATGGCTAATCAAATTAGCAGCCGTTAAGACCAAGAGTTAAAGTTCCTACCTTGGGGTGCGTGCCAGCTCCAAGCTCTAGAAATGAGTAATTAAACAGGTTATTCGGGAAAGCCAGTGTTACTCATAAAGTACCGAGTCTTAACACCGTCGATGCAAACTTTACCCACATAGTGGAGATTTCAAAGTAATGAGAGTTTTTGTATTAGATAAAAATAAAAAACCTTTAGACCCTTGTCACCCGGCAAAAGCTAGAGAACTACTAAAAAAAGGTAGAGCAAAAGTTTTTAAACGATACCCATTCACAATTATTTTGCAAGATAGAAAAATTGATAATTATGTTACTCATTCTCACAGATTAAAAATAGACCCAGGTTATAAAAATACGGGAATTGCTATTGTTCAAGAATCAACAGGTCGGGTAACTAATGCTTTAGAAATTGCTCATCGGGGATTACAGATTAAAAATTCCCTTGAATCTCGTAGAGCTTTAAGAAGAGGAAGACGGAATCGTAAAACCCGTTACCGTAAGCCTCGGTTTCTTAACCGTAAAAAACCTGAAGGTTGGCTACCACCATCATTGATGAGTCGAGTTTTTAATATTGAAACCTGGGTTAGAAGGTTAAGAAAGCTTTGCCCCATAACAGCAATTTCTCAAGAATTAGTACGTTTTGATACCCAAAAAATGCAAAATCCTGAAATATCAGGAATTGAGTATCAACGAGGTGAGCTATTTGGATTTGAAGTGAAAGAATACTTATTAGCTAAATGGGGAAGGAATTGTGTGTACTGTGGTGCTGAAAATGTGCCTTTGGAAGTAGAACATATTGTCCCCAAGTCAAGAGGAGGTAGTAATCGAGTCAGCAATTTAACCCTAGCTTGTCGTTGTTGTAACCATAAAAAAGGTAGTGACCCTATTGAGAAATTCCTCAAGAAAAAACCAGCCATCCTTAAGGGAGTGTTAGCCAAGGCAAAAGCACCACTTAAAGACGCAGCAGCAGTTAATGCAACTAGATGGGAATTGTTCAGAAGATTAAAGTTGACTGGGCTATCTGTTGAAACTGGTTCTGGTGGTTTGACTAAGTTCAATCGTCAAACTAGAGGCATTGAAAAGACTCACTGGACAGATGCTGCTTGTGTTGGTAAATCTACCCCTGAAAAATTGTTAATTAAAGGTATCAAACCATTACTAATTAAAGCAAAAGGTCATGGGGTTCGTCAGAGATGTCGCCCTAATAAATACGGTTTTCCAAAAGCTCATGCACCTAAAGCCAAATTCTTTCAGGGATTCCAGACAGGTGACATAGTTAAAGCTAACATTCCAAAAGGAAAATATGCTGGAAATTATACAGGTAGGATTGCTATTCGTCATCGTCCGAGTTTTGTACTTCAAACACAACCGAAAAAGATTGATGTTCACCCTAAATATCTGCAAACAATTTTTAAAGCTGACGGCTATGAATACGAGATTAATTAATGTTGATTCGCTATCGCTGGCCGTAGGCCACGCTGCGCGAACAATTTATTTGTTGGCGGAAATTCCCCAGGCACTAACCCGAAGGGTATAGATGCCTGGGGAATTTCCGCATCATAGATGGACAATCCCTTCATAATTTCAGCAATTGACGCAATTGACCCATTAGTTCGGTAATGTGGAGTGACACAAAACATGCTGACGACTACAATCATCAACTACCAAACCAACGAGTTACAGGAAAAAACCCTGAAACCAGCAACTGGAATTCAAGGTGAGTATCTGATTGGCCGCCATCCGAGCTGTGACCTAGTCTTGGATAGTCCTGTCGTCAGTCGTGTACACGGCAGAATCCTATGCATAAGGGGACAGTGTTTCTTTACTGACCTCGGTAGCACCGATGGCTCTCGGATCAATAATGAGGAGGTAGATGTTAACCAAAACTGGCTCCTGAAGGAAGATGATATCATCCGCATCGGTGAATTTGTGTTGTTGGTCAAAGACCTACAGCTCTATGGCTCTAACCAGGAAGCCAACCTGGTAGATGGTAATAGCCCTGGAATCAAGCAGTGGACTAAGGGTGAGATTACTGTCCGCTGTGTACAGGTCATTAATGAGACCGATGATGTGAAAACATTTCGCTTCGTTGCCGAACCACCAATACTGTTCAGCTACAAGCCAGGTCAGTTTGTCACTCTCGATTTGGAGATTGATGGCAAACCAGTGAAGCGTTCCTACTCCATATCTTCGGCCCCCTCACGTCCTCATACCTTGGAAATTACTGTCAAGAGAGTTCCAGCACCAGCGGACGCTCCTGATGTGCCAGCGGGTTTGGTGTCTAACTGGTTGCACGACAACATCAAAGTTGGGTCCGAGGTGAGATTAAATGGTCCAATGGGGAAATTTACCTGTGCTGACCATAGGGCTGATAAACTGCTGTTTATTTCAGCAGGTAGTGGCATTACCCCGATCATGTCTATGTCCAAATGGCTTTGTGATACCGGTGCTGATGTGGATGTTGTGTTTGTCCACAGTGCTCGTAGCCCACAAGATATCATCTTCCATCAGAAATTACAGTTGATGGCCGCTTTGCACCCTAATTTTAAGCTGGCGATTACCACGACTCGCCCAGAACTCGACCAAGCTTGGTCCGGTTATACCGGAAGACTCAATGAAGCCATGCTGGCAGAGATGGCTGCAGATTTTCGCGATCGCATTGTTTATGTCTGTGGCCCGAATCCCTTTATGGCAGGGGTGAAAGGGATGCTAGCCGGTCTAGACTTCCCCATGGAAAACTACCATGAAGAGAGCTTTGGCGGCAAAAAGCCCTCTAAACAGAATAAACAGAAAGCAGCAGCAACAACTCCTGAACCAGTCAAAGGGGACAATCGTCCTAGACTACACCTAGTAGAATCACCATCAACCTCTAATGAACCCACTGTGGTCTTTGCTGAGTCTGGAAAAGAGGTCAGCTGTGATGCGGAGGATGTGATCCTAGATGTGGCGGAACAAGAAGGGGTGCCATTACCAAGTGGTTGCCGCATGGGAGCCTGTGGTGCTTGTAAGCGCAAGCTTATAGAAGGGAAGGTAGAGTATGATGAACAGCCTGACGCTCTGGAAGACGAGGAACGGCAGCAAGGGATGATTTTAACTTGTGTGGCTCGTCCTGTAGGACGAGTAGTGGTTAGCGCATAAACATCTCAAGTCAACGGTTCAATAATGAATCTAGCTTACTACTGATTCAGGTCAATAAAGCTGAAACAGAACAGGGAAAAGGTTTTATAACAGTTCAAATTTCGCCAAATACCTTTTCCCTAGCTGAAATCCCCGCAATTTTGGGGAGTTATAGCAGAAGTCAGAAGTCAGAAGTAAAACTCTTGCGCTTACAAAGGGTGTGAGACTTTTGTCATGTCCTAACTGCCCTGGCGACTGCTATATTACTCAAAATACGAACTCTGTGAAGATTGTGACAATTAGGTGAACAAAACCTGAGGATTTGTGAAAACTACTGGTCGTTATCAGTAACTCTGATTATGACCAGGGATTTTTCCTGTGAAAATACGAGACTAATTTGTGAAGATCATGACCATGAGGTTGGCCAAATCGAATCAATAACAGAAACGTGATTAATAAGTGCTACCAACTTAAGGCAGTAAACCTGATCTAGCGATGGTTTTGGCCTCTGGGATATTGAGCTAATTATGGTCAGAATTTTGTCCCGGTTTACCCTGGTAGCGGTAACTCTAATCATGACGATTCCCAGTTTCTGTGAAACTTGTGAAAATATGGATATCTTTTATGAAGATTTCTTAAAGTTACCAAGAAGTTTACTGATGAGGATTGACGTTGTTTGTGAAAATACGGATGATAACTGTGAAGGATTTAAATCTAGCCAAAAATTTTGACCTATGTGTCAAGTACCGAGAACTCCCAAAGACTCTGATTAATCAACCAGATCTAAGGAATTTATGCTCAGAGTTCCTAGTCTGTTCAGGGTAAACGCATCTAATTTTATGACTTATATATAGTGTTTATTGAATTCACAAAACACTATATGTGTAAAATGCCTTGTCAACAACCACAATAATGCAGAATTTATTGATAATTTTTTTCGATTTTTTTTGATTATTGAGAATTATTACGAATTAATTGACAAGATGCGTTGACCATGCTACTCTAATATGGGTCTTATTTGAATCTATTTTGGAACTTGATTCAACGGCAAGACATCAGTGTTTTTACCTGTAGTGTAAGCATATGCGCTACAGATGGTGCTACTTGAGGTGCCGTCAGCCGTCAGCCGTCAGCCGTCAGCCGTTTGCCAATGGCTGATAGCTGAATGCTGATAGCTGAATGCTAATAGCTGAATGCTGATACCTGAATGCTGATACCTGAATGCTGAATGCTGAATGCTGAATGCTGAATGCTGAATGCTTACCCTGTAGTGTTCTCGGGAGACTATTTATCCTAAATTTTCTCCTAAATTGGTGAGACGACCTGATCTCATCATTGCTTTTTCCCAGGTAACCAATCCGATCGGTAACGACGTTTTGCTACCGTCCAATCTATCGTCCAATTTTTAGACCTGTTGCATAAAAAGCTAACAACAGGGTGATAACTACTGTAGTTGCCTCGTAAAAACCGTCCAATCTACCGTCCAATTTTTAGACCTCTTGCATAAAAAGCCAACAACAGGGTGATAACTACTGTAGTTACCTCGTAGAAACTGACTTTTGCAAAAGGTCTTTTCAAGAACAACCAGTCACGGGTGTAAATATGAAAAATTTATTTTCGGCTCACCATCAAGGGCTGACAAAACGACAGCATCTCTCCTCACTCCTAACCATTGGAGTAACAACCGTAGGTCTATCCCTGGGCTTACCAGCACAAGCCATAGACCTGACACTAGACAACAGCGCTAATCTGTGGGTGAATCAAGCCTTGAGGGCCGTAGAAAATAACCCGCAATTGGGACCGACAGGAGCCTCCCGGGCCTATGGCATCTTGGGTACTGCCATGTACGATGCCTGGTCGGCTTATGAAGGAACCCCGATTAGCACCACTCTTGGGGATACTCTGCAACGTCCTGATATTGAGAACACCTTGGAAAATAAGTCCCTAGCGATTAGCTATGCCGCTCATAGCGTCCTCTCGGACCTTTTCCCCTCTGAGGTTGCTTCCTTCGATTCGCTTCTGACTGATGTGCGATCGCTTGCTGGCAACTCTGCTTCTATCCCTACTGCTACCAACGTTGGTAAAACAGTAGCCAACAGCTTATTGCAGTTCCGACGTCAGGATGGTTCCAACCAGTTAGGAAATGACCCGAGGGGTACACTTGGTGTTCCTTACTCCGACACCACTGGTTATCGACCAGTGAACAGTTCCGATAACATCGTCGATATCACTCGCTGGACACCAGAACGGGTACCAATTGGCAGCCCGGATGCCAGGCTGCAACGGTTTCTGACTCCCCAGTGGGGCAATGTTACTCCCTTTGCCTTGAACTCTGGCTCTGAATTTCGACCACCAGCACCAGAACCTTTTCTGCGTGTAGAGGGTACTCTGAATCGGGAGGAGCGTACCGTCACCCTTGAAGATGGCACAGAGGTTAGTCTGGTTAACGAAGACGGCGAGATTAATACTGACGTTGTTAACCCTGGGTTTATCGACCAAGCTGAGCGCATCGTTGAGGTCAGCGCTAATCTCACCGATGAGCAAAAACTAGTGGCTGAGTTCTGGGAAGACCCCTCTGGCACCCCCTTCCCTCCTGGAACTTGGATGAGTTTTGGTTCATTCGTCTCTGAACGGGATAACCAAACCCTAGATGAAGATATCCAACTTTACTTTGGTCTGGGGAATGCAGTTTTGGATGCGGGCATTGCGACTTGGGAAGCAAAAGTCTTCTACGACTATACTCGTCCTGTCCGAGCGATCCGCGAACTAGGTGAGCTGGGCTTGATTGGTGAATTCGATCAGGAGCTGGGAGGCTTTGCGATCGAATCTTATGGTGGACCAGGAGTAGGAACCATAAGGCTATTAGCTAGTGATTTCATTACCTACCAAACTCCTGGTGCCGATCCATCCCCTCCCTTTGCGGAATTTACCTCAGGACATAGTGCTTTCAGTGCTGCTGCAGCTGAGATTTTTAAGCTATTTACCGGTAGTGATTACTTCGGCAATTCAGTAACTTTTCTCCCTGGTTCCTCTCTTTTTGAACCTGGTTTGACTCCCACGGATCAAGTCACCCTGTTTTGGGAGACATTTTCCGATGCTGCTGATGAAGCTGGTATTTCTCGCATCTACGGTGGCATTCACTTCGATGATGGAGATATATTCGGGGGACAATTAGGGCGAGACGTTGGTGGCAAGGTCTATGACCGGACATTATTCTTCATCAATGGTGGTGTTAAAGTTCCCGAACCTACCTCGGTATTGGGTATGTTAGTATTTGGTGCCTTTGGTGCTGCTTCCATGATCAAAGGAAAACGGGGAAATCAATCTCACCATCAATCTCACTAACATTACCTAAAAATCTTCCTTTTGGAGGTTTAGGAAGCCTTGGTTTCTGATTAACCTAAAAAAGAAAAGGGAAAAGGTTTCATAACAGTTCAGGTTTCGCCAAATACCTTTTCCCTAGCTGAAATCCCCCCAATTTTGGGGGGTATTTAGTTAGGATACATAACAAATCTGGCTATGGCAAGTTGGTATATAGCATTTCCAAATGATTTGTAAACAAGGACTACCATTTTTTTATTACCAAAAACCCCTATATACTTGATTAACTCTTGCCTCTTGCCTCTTGCCTCTTACCTTTCCCTAAGGATTCTGTTCACAACTCAAATAAAAATGCTATAAATCCATCAAAACCGAGGGTAAGGGAAAGAATCAATAAAGAATAATTTTTATAAATAATATTAAGAAGAAATTGCAATAGTGCTGAAAATCAAGGCTTAATATGGTCATAATCCTTGCCATATATCACATTTTGGCTCAATTTTTCTGGCGCTTACCCTGCTTAAAAACCGACGGCTGAATTTCATGAACCTGGATTGCCTTTGAAGATTTTCCCAGGGTTTCTTCCAGATTTTGTACCAGAATGGTTTATACTGATTATCTGGGGAGGCGACATCCAAGCTGAAATCCATACTGGGTAATAATTTCAGCCCATAAGCTCCAAAAAGATACATGCTGTTTTGAGCAGACCTTGAACCACGATACACAACGATCACATCAACGGAGCATTCAACCAACTATTCAACCGAGCATTCAACAGGTACAATCTGGTCTAGGGGAATTTTCAGCAATTTTGCGATCGCATCAACTCACCATAAACCCATTGGTAAGTAATGCAGGTAATGCAGAATTTATCCAGGTTTAAGGTAGCTGACTATTCCACAGATGAAAGCCCTGTGTCAAGCCTTGGGTGTGACTCTCGACGACTTACCGAATGATTGCGGACTGCCCAAGGGTAAATCATAGTAATCCATCGGAATTCTTGCCTAGTAACCAATAATACTGAATGATGATAAATAGTGTCATGGCAAGATCACGTTTATCAATGGGATTAGTCATTAGTACAGTCAATATGAAAGGTGGTGTGGGCAAGACCACCCTCACCGTCAACTTGGCGACTTGCTTAGCCAAAAATCATAATAAGCGGGTTTTGGTGGTCGATTTAGATACCCAAATTAGTGGAACCTTGAGCTTAATGCAGCCCCAAGCATTTGCTAAAGCTAGAAAAGGCAGACGGACATTAAGCCGCTTAATTGACAAAGTCACTAAACCTAGCTATCGCAGTCGCTTAACAATTGAGGATATTATTCAAACTGATAATTGTAATATCAAAGGATTGGATTTATTGCCGGGAGATATTGAGCTTTATGATGAATATGTAGTCTCTGATCTACTCCATAAGCAATCTATTCAGGAAGGGGAGGTGGAATTTAGTAAGGTTTGGAGCCGCTTTGAAAGTTTATTAATCAAAGGGATATTAGAGCCGATTATCCCTAACTATGACTTTATTATTTTAGATTGCGCTCCTGGGTACAATCTTTTGACTCGCAGTGGCATTGTGGCTAGTGATTTATATCTGCTACCAGCCAGACCAGAACCTTTATCTATTGTAGGGATTCAACTTCTAGAAAGACGGATTGCCAGGCTCAAAGAAAGTCATCAGCAGGATAGTCCTCTTAACTTGCAGCTGTTGGGGATTATCTTTATTTTGTCAGGCGGTGGACTGATGGGTAGGTACTATAAGCAAGTGATGAGGCGAGTTGATAACGATTTCGATAGCAACCAAATTTTTAAAATTCGCATTCCCATGGATGTTAATGTTGCTAAAGCTGTGGATAGTTTTAGTCCTGTAGTTATCGCTCATCCTAATTCTGCTGGCTCTAAAGCATTCTTCAAGTTGACAGAAGAATTTTTACTTAAGCTTGAGGGGATTAAGAGTATGGAACAAATCAGGGATTAGTGTTGAATCTCTAATCCCTGATCTGGCCAATAGTGCTAACTGTCCTTAGCAATCTCTCAATCACCAATAACTTACGGGACTGCTCCAGGCTGAAAGCCCCGTGTTTTTAAACCGGGGATGAAAGCCAGGTAGCGACTTTAGTCGCCGTGAAAAAAATTAAGTCATAACTTGACGTTTTATTTAAAACGTGTTAGGGTAATCTTCTATCGAATAGAGGTCGAAATTCGGTGATCATATTAGAGTTCAAAGCATACGGTAAACCCCTTCAATATCAAGCCATCGACGAAGCGATTCGGACAGTCAAGTTGATCCGAAACAGTTGTATTCGTTTGTGGATGGACAATAAAGGGACTGGCAAGTACGACCTTAGTAAGTATTCTAAAATACTAGCTAAAAACTTCCCATTTGCTAATGATTTAAACTCTACCGCCCGACAGGCTGCTGCTGAAAGGGCTTGGTTAGAAGTTACCGTAAGAAGAGTGGAGCCTTTATAGGCGACAGGCTATGCAAAAAAGGGTTAAAACTCATGAAATAAGGCTCCACTCTTCTAAGGTTTCATCTCCGGTCATCGATATCTCGCTTCTTTGAAAATTGCCAGAAAAAAGTACCTGGGAAAAAGGGCTACCCTCGCTTTCATAAACACTGTAGGTCGGTTGAATATAAGCAGTCAGGATGGAAGTTATCCCCTGACAAAAAATCAATCACTTTCAGTGACAAAAAAGGAATCGGAAAGCTTAAGCTCAAAGGCACATGGGACTTGTGGCGTTTTGACCAAAAATCAATCAAGCGAGTTCGTATAGTCAAAAGGGCTGATGGGTACTATGTTCAGTTTTGTGTCTCGGTTGATATAGACGAACAATTAGAGCCAAGTCATTCGACTATTGGGTTAGACGTAGGACTGAAAGAGTTCTATACTGACTCCATGGGTAATACCCAACCAAATCCTCGGTTTTATAGAACAGGGGAAAAGCGGTTAAAGTTTTATCAACGCCGAGTTTCCCGGAAAAAGAAAGCCTCATCCAATCGTAAAAAAGCCATCAATAGATTAGGTAGGCAGCATCTCAAGATAAGTAGGCAGCGTGAAGAACATGCCAAGAGACTGGGAACGAAGTTACCGTAAGAATAAAGAAGCCTTTATGGTTAGTCGGCTATGCATAAAAGGGTTAAATCTTTGTTATTAAGGCTTCTTTATTCTAAGGTTTCGTCTCCGGCACGTTGCGTAATCCGGTCTAACGATCTGGTCGCCTATGAAGATTTGAGAGTCAAAAATTTGGTGAAAAATCACTGTCTCGCTAAATCTATTAATGACGCAGGTTGGTATCAATTTAGGAAATGGTTAGAGCATTTTGGCAAGAAGTTTGGAAGGGTCACGGTCGGAGTGAATCCTGCCTACACAAGTCAAAACTGCTCTGAGTGTGGCGAAGTGGTTAAAAAGTCATTATCAACCAGGACTCACGTCTGTGGGTGTGGCTGTGAATTAGACCGTGACCACAACGCTGCAATCAACATACTAAATCGAGCCTTGGGTACGGTGGGGCACACCGGAACCTGGGTCATTGATCCAAACGCTTCAGGAGAATCGGCCTCTATTGTTCTTGGTTCCGACCAGGTTCAGTAAGCTGGCTCGTTGAATGAAGAATCCCCGTCTTTTTAAAGCGGGGAGTGTCAAAAGTCAGTTAACAAGTTACCTCAGAAGTTACCAGCTAAGGCAGCATTACAGCGTTCGCAGATGGTAGGATGCTCAGCAATTGTACCTACTTTAGGTCCGTAGTTCCAACAGCGATCGCATTTTAAGCCTTCTGCATTGACTACCCCTAGCGCTATAGTTTCTGATTCAGCGCTATAGGTTGCTGTTTGTATAACTTCTAGGGAATCTACTAATTCTACTTGAGAGGCTAACAGGAGATAGCGCAATTCATCCACTTGATTTCCACTCAGGCTATCGGAAGGATTCATGGCTTCCAGGCGCTGCTTTAATTGTTGATCTTTAACATAAAGCAATACTTTAGCATCTAGAGATGAGCCAATCATCTTTTCCGCTCTGGCTTTTTCGAGTACTTTATTTACTTCTGTGCGGATGGTGCGCAAGCTTGACCAGGACGCCGCTAGTTCAGGGTTTTTCCATTGCTGGTCTAATTTGACCCAACCTGACTCAAACACCGATTGATGGGATTTCTGGTAAGGGAGGTATTGCCAGATATCTTCTGCCATGTGACAGAGTACAGGTGCGATCGCTTTAGCTAAATTTTCTACTGCTATTTGTAGCACTGTCTGACAACTGCGCCGCCGTGGTGAGTTGGCAGCACTGATATAGAGTCGGTCTTTGGCAATATCCAGATAGAAGTTAGACAGGTCTACTACACAGAAGTTCTGCACGCTCTGGAAAAAGCGGAAGAATTGATAACTCTCAAAGGCATCAGTTACATCCTCAAATACCTCTGTGATCCGGTGTAGCATGTAGCGGTCTAATTCCGGTAATTCCTGAACAGGCACCTTATCCTTAGCTGGGTCAAAGTCATGAAGGTTCCCTAGCAGGAAACGCGCTGTATTACGAATTTTGCGATAGACATCGGCTAGCTGCTTAAGAATACTCTGAGATATTGGAACATCTGAGGAATAGTCTACAGAAGATACCCACAATCGCAGTACATCAGCTCCGTAGGGGGGTTCTTTTTTATGGTTTTTACCACCCTCGATGATTATAGCTGGTTCCAAGATATTCCCCAAAGACTTACTCATCTTGCGCCCTTGGTCATCTAGAACAAAGCCGTGGGTTAAAACAGTTTTGTAGGGAGCATAACCATTGCTGGCTACACTGGTCAGTAAGCTGGACTGGAACCAACCCCGGTGTTGGTCTGAGCCTTCCAAGTAAATATCCACGGGATAGCGTAATTCTTCCCGTTGCTCGGCCACTGCTGCCCAAGAAGACCCGGAGTCAAACCAGACATCCATGGTATCGTTGCCCTTGCGGTAGGTCTTACCATTATTACGATAGGATTCTGGTAACAATTCCTCTACTGATAGTTCCCACCAGGCATCAGAACCTTTCTCAGCAATAATTCCCTGGACGTAAGCAATGGTTTCTTCATTGAGCAGGGGTTCGTTGGTTTGTTCGTCGTAGAATACCGGAATTGGTACACCCCAGCTCCGTTGGCGGGAAATGCACCAATCGGAACGATCTGCCACCATCGGGGTAATCCGGTTTTGTCCTTGGGCAGGGATCCATTTTACGGATGCGATCGCATTTATCGCTTCATCCCGGAATCCCTCTACTGAAGCAAACCATTGTTCTGTGGCTCTAAAGATAGTTGGCTTTTTAGTGCGCCAATCGTAAGGATATTTATGAACATAGGGCACCTCTTTCAGCAATGACCCAGCTGTGTTCAGTGCCTCAATGATGGCTGGATTGGCATCCTTGAGCACATTCAATCCAGCAAACTGTCCGGCCTCTGCGGTAAACTTCCCATCCGCATCTACTGGGGAAAGGATAGGTAAGCCATAACGCTGACCCACACCATAGTCTTCTTGACCATGACCAGGAGCCGTGTGAACCAAACCTGTCCCCGATTCAGTGGTGATGTAATCCCCACCAATCACAATTTTGCTTTCCCGATCAAATAGGGGATGCTGGTAAGTACAATCCTCCAACGCCTCACCCTTAACAGTGGTTTTGACCGTAAGTGGAGTTTCCAGAGTAGCTGATAGTCTTTCTACCAAATCCGCTGCTACTAATAGGAATTGGAATTGGTTAGTTTGGGAACCATCTTCCACTACCGCATAGGTCAGTTCTGGATTAACGGCTACTGCCAAATTTCCAGGGATTGTCCAGGGAGTGGTCGTCCAAATCGCCACACCAAGATTTGGCAAAAATGGCTCTAGGATCTCCTTTATCCCTGGCCCTGCCTTAGTTATTGGGAAAGCCGCATAGATACTTGGGGAGGTGTGACCTTCCGGATATTCCAACTCCGCTTCCGCTAGGGCTGTTTTAGAACTGGGACTCCAGTGAACTGGCTTCAGGCCTCTGTAGATATAGCCCTTCAAGACCATTTGACCAAAGACCCCAATTTGAGCCGCTTCGTACTGTGGGTTTAGAGTCAGGTAAGGATTTTCCCAGTCTCCCCATACTCCATACCGCTGGAAACCTTTGCTTTGCTGCTCTACTGTTTTCAGGGCAAATTTCTTGGCTTTACGGCGCAGTTTGATCGGAGTCAGCTGTTGACGCTCCTCTAGCTTCATGGCTTGCAAGACTTTCAGCTCAATCGGCAAGCCATGACAGTCCCAACCAGGGACATAGCGTACTTTGCGACCTTGCAACAGTTGGTATTTATTAATGATATCCTTGAGTACTTTATTAAGGGCGTGACCCATGTGCAGAGACCCGTTGGCGTAGGGGGGGCCATCATGCAACACGAAAATCTCGCCAGGATTATTTTGTGACAGGCGCTCATAAATAGTTTGCTCTGCCCAAAACTTTTGGAGTTCTGGTTCTCGCTTGATAGCGTTTGCCCGCATATTAAACTCGGTTTTGGGCAGATTGACCGTATCTTTATAGCTTTTGGATGCTGTCACAGTTTGAAGCCAAAATTCTAGTAGATCAGTTGATTAGCAGTTGATTAGATCGCTATAACCAACTTTAACTTGCTAACCGCTGATTGTGTACTGCTGAGTCGTTACAGGCCACATCACACAATCAACGGTCAACAAAGGATATATATCTATATAATATATCTCTCTTATTTTTATTGGCAGCAATCTGGCCAACCTTACAAATTTCCCAAGGAAGAATGGTGGGATTTTTTAGAAATCGGTTGTTTTGGGGTTGAAGCTGGTGGTAGCTTTTATGTTGCGCTCTATTTTTATTCCACCTTCGGATTAGGAGGTGGTGGGGCTTTTGCTTCTGGTGTGATCGCTTCTGGTGCGATCGCTTCTGGTTTCTGCTCTGGCTCCTGACTTGACTCCGGCTCTGGGGGGGGTGAGTCTTCCTTAGGGACTGCTACTGCTTGGGGGGTTTCTGTCTCTGGGGGAGGTGAGTCTTCCTTAGCCGCTGCTACTGGTTGAGGGGTTTCTGTTTTAGGGATAGTTGTTTCAGCAGAATCTGAGGTTTTAGTGTCATCTGTTTCTATAACCGCTGCTTGGGTAGTGGATGCTACCGTAGTTGCTTCATCCGCTGCAGGGCTTGGTTGGGTAGTTTTGGGATTGGTTTCCTGGGTGGGGGACGCCATGGTGGGATCTGCCGGTACAGCAGGAGTTCGGGCTGAGTCTTGGCGTTTGCCCAAAAGATTGCCAAAAAAGCCAGTTACTTTAGGTATTAGCCCTTTTAATGACTCACTTGGCAGTATTTCTTGAATTTTGGCGATAAATTCACCTTGACTTGGGATAGGGGTTTGTTGGTCAATCGGTATCAAGGCTCGTCGCAAGGTCAAGGTTTGCCAACCCAACCAGCCTACCAGGGATACACCCGCAATTTGACCGATTAAGACGCCGCCAGTAATGCGTCCAGCACAAATCCATAACACTAGAGCGTAGAATAATCCCACTCCACTCCAGATAAAGTCATATTTACGATGAACCTCTGGTAAAAAGAAGGCAGCTAGGTAAAAGACTAAGCTACCAAGAGCAATAACCAACGCCAAGAGGTATGCCAGCATTTTCGGAGTACTCCTTACGTGCTTCTTTACTCATTCTGAAGCAAAATGTTGCCTCATATACAGATTATCCATGAATTAATCACTCACATAACCTTCACCACACTTACTCGATCCAGTATAGTGTGGGCTTTCAGTAGCCCTCATCCGCGCTTGGCCTACAAGGGGTCTTATTTCCTGGCAAGGGTAGGTTTATTTGCCTAGTAGATTACTTGGATTACAGTTCTGGATTCGGTGTCTTTCCTCGTTTTTAAATAGGTAAATAGTTATCTGGGGTATTGATAATAATTCTGATCAAAATTTTTTTTGAGGTAGAAAGTTAATTCGTTCACTCTCACTGAAAATGCCAAAGGATGGTATTCGATTTACCATCGTTGACGCGCCTTTCATCCCCAGTTCACAGGAGGATGGGGTATTCAGCGATCGCGATAAAAAAGTAATGAGCCTACCTGAGGCTCATTACTTTTTTATTACTAATTACTAATCCTTTCTAGATAGTTAGCAATCTGTTATAGTTTCACAAACTAGGAAAATTTGCAGGAACAAACAGACATTGCATTCCATACAGTAGTCCACCAGTTACCATCCCAGGCACCAGCTTTGTTCTCACAGACGGCTGGACACTTACCTTTAGCATCATCATTATTCCAAATCGGACCAGCTTCAAGAGCTAAGGTTTGATCGCAGCCACAGACAGACATTTCATTTGGTACGGTAGTAACCCAGTTACCGTTCCACTTAGTACCTGCTTTCTCACAGACCGCAGGACACTTAGCTTCAGCATCACCCTGATTCCAGATTGGACCGGCTTCAAGGTCGTAAGCGAAAGCGTTAGCTGCAAGAGTGACAGCTCCCACACTGACTCTTTGAGTTCAGTGTGGGCTTCCCAGCCAATCCAGCTATTGCTTAGGAGGCGCTGGGCTTTAAGAACGGACTGCCCTGCCGCTCTGTTTTCTTGGTCTTTTGTTTAATAATGTTTGACCAACTTCCCAGCATTTTCGGCTTTGAAAGTCAGT